>VGJF01000075.1 GCA_016867585.1 Candidatus Aminicenantota bacterium
ACTACCTCGTTGGGATCGTCGCCCATCTCGAAAGCCACAAGGGCCACACTTATTTGATCGACGCCGCCCGTCTTCTGAAGTCCCGCGCTCCGAAGATGAAGTTCATCATCGTCGGCAAGGGCTCTCTCGAGCTGTCCCTCGAAGAGCAGGCCCGGGGCTCCGGGGTCGACGACATCGTCTATTTCCTCGGCTTTCGGGAGGACGTCCCGCGGATCCTGGCCTCCCTCGACCTCTTCGTCCTGTCCTCCTACTTGGAGGGCCTCGGCAGCTCGATCCTCGACGCCATGGCCAGCCGGCTGCCGGTCGTGGCGACGATGGTCGGGGGAATCCCGGAAGTCGTCCGGGACGGCGAGACCGGGCTCCTCGTCCTGCCCCGCGACCCGAAATCGCTGGCCGACGGGATCGAGCGGCTTTATCGCGACCGGGCCCTCGCCCGGCGGCTGGGAGAGCGCGGCTTCGAAGTCGTCCACCGGGCGTTCTCGGCCCAGGCCATGGCCGGGCGGATCATCGACCTCTACGAGAAGCTGGCGGCCCGCAAGGGGGTCAACCTCTATGCCTGACGTCCGCATCCGGCCGCTCTCCCGGACGGCCGAATTCGCCGCCTGCGTCGAGATCCAGCGCCGCGTCTGGGGACATAACGAACTCGACATCACCCCCGTCCATCAATTCTGCGTCGCCGTCCATACCGGGTCGATCCTTCTGGGCGCGTTCGTCGGCCGGGATCTCGCGGGTTACGTGTATTCCTTTCCGGCGGTCTTCAACGGCCGGACGAGCCAGCACTCCCACCACCTGGCCGTCGACCCCTCATTCCGAGGGGCCGGCCTGGGAAAACGGCTCAAGTGGGCCCAGCGGGAGGAGGCCCTCCGCCGGGGCTTCCGGCTCATCACCTGGACCTATGACCCGATGCAGGCCCTCAACGCCAACCTCAACCTTCACGCCCTCGGGGCCGATGGGAGGACGTATCTCCGGAATTTCTACGGAGACACTCCGGCCCTCGTTCTCGACGCGGGCGTCCCGACCGACCGGCTGTTCCTTGAATGGCGGATCCGCACGGCCCGGGTCGAAGCCCGGAGGCGGAAAAAAGCCTCCCCCCTCGACCCGAGCGGGCTCCCGGCGGCGCTCGAGCGAAAGCCCGGGGGGGTGTTTCCGGACATCGAGCCCCGCCCGCCCCGCTTGTCCCTCGAGGCTCCGGTCATCCGGGTCGAAATCCCGAGACACGTCGCCTCCCTTGGCCGGGGAACGGGACGGATCGCGGCCTGGCAGTCCGCCGTCCGTTCGGCCATGGAGGCGTATTTCCGCCGCGGCTTCTGTCTCGATGATTTCCTCTACGGCGACCCGAGTCACTACGTCCTCAAGCGAAGGAGGCCGTCCTCATGACGATCGAACGGATCGACCTCGAGATCCTCCGCCTGCCCTACGTTCATTTTTTCGAGACGAGCTTCGGCCGGTCTTACGACCGGACGTTCATTCTCGTCCGCGTCCATGCCGGCGGCATCTCCGGCCTCGGCGAGGTCGTGGCCGAGGAGGCCCCCCTCTACAGCTCCGAAACGACCGAGACGGCCTGGCACGTTCTCCGGGATTTCCTCGTCCCCCTCGTTTTCAAGGAGGGGATCTCCGACCCGGCCGCGTTCGCCCGGGCCGCCAAAACCTACCGCGGCCATCCGATGGCCAAAGCCGGGCTCGAACTGGCCCTCTGGGATCTCAAGGCCAAGGCCGAAGGTCTCCCGCTGACGGCGCTCTGGGGCGGGACGAAGGCCGAAATCGCGGCCGGAGTGAGCTGCGGGATCGAGGACACCTTCGACGACCTCGTCGCCCGGGTCGGCGGCTATCTCTCCGAGGGCTATCGGCGGATCAAGATCAAGATCAAGCCCGGCTGGGACGTCGAAGCCTGCGCGGCCGTTCGGAGGGCTTATCCCGAGATCGCCCTCCAGGTCGACGCCAACGGCGCCTATGTCCCGGCCGACATCCCCCATCTCAAGAAGCTTGACGCCTTCAACCTCGTCATGGTCGAACAGCCCTTCCCGCCCTATGACCTCTGGGACCACGCCGGGCTCCAGGAGGAGATGAAGACGCCCCTCTGTCTCGACGAGAGCATCGTTTCGGAGACGTCGGCCCGGCAGGCCCTCGAGATGGGAAGCTGCCGGATCGTCAACATTAAGGTCGGACGGGTCGGCGGCCCCCTCGAGGCGAAGAGAATCCATGATTTCTGCCAAGCCCGGGGCGTGCCGGTCTGGTGCGGGGGGATGCTCGAGTCGGGGATCGGCCGGGCGGCGAACCTCCACCTCGCCTCCCTCCCGAACTTCGAGCTCCCCAACGACCTCTCGGCTTCGAACCGCTATTGGAAAGAAGACCTCATCGACCCGGAGATCGTCCTCGAGAAGGGGGGCGTCATCAAGGTCCCGACCGGTCCGGGGATCGGCGTCCGGCCCGTCGAGGAGCGCATCCGGAAAGCGGCCGTCCGGAGGGAGTCCTTCGAGGTTCCGAGCCGGCGTTGATATTGCCGCCGGATTCTTCTATAATCGCTTGAACATGAGACGCGGTGCGGGACGACCGGGGAAGGCCTTCGGGCTCGCGGTCGTCCTGTTCGCCGCCTCCTTCGTCCAATTCCTCCACACCGAATCGAGCGTCTTCGAGAGCCGGGATTGCCCGGCCTGCCAGGTCAACAAAGCCGGCCTCGGCGTCCTGGCGACTTCCCCCCCGGTCGTTTTCAAGAGCCATCTCCTCGAGTTGATCGCGCCCGTCGATGCCCCGCTCATCGTTGCGGAGCGAATCGAGGGTCTTGGCTCCCGCTCCCCCCCGCTTTCCTGATCCCTCCTGTTTCTCTCCCGGAACGGTTTTCTCCGTCCGGGCCGCGAATTCTGCGAGGAGGCAGAGGACCTATGAAGAAACCGATCGTCACGTTCCTGCTCGTCGGCGGGATGTCGTTGTTCTCCTGGCCGGCGTTTTCCCAAGGCGTCAAGCCGGCCTTGAGGCTCGAGGAATGCCTGGCCGAAGCCCTGGCCGCCCATCCGCTGCTCCGGGCCGCCGCCCACGACGTCTCCGCGGCCGAAGCCCGGGTCCGCCAGGCCAAGGCTCTTGCCCAGCCGTCCTTCGACCTCGACGTCGACCTTCAGCCCCGCTTCCTGGACTTCCGGGGCTCGGGCGAATCGTATGTCGGATTGAGCCAGACCTTCGATTTTCCCGGGAAGAGGGGCCTGCGCGGCGGCGTCGCCGCCCGCGAGGCCGACGCTCTCAGGGCGGACCTCGACCTCCTCAAGCTCGAGATCCGGTTCCAGGTCCGGGAATCGTTCTTCCGCCTCCTTTTCGCCCGGGAGATCCTCCGCTCGGCCGAGCAGGACAGGGAGCTCGCCCGGGATTTCCTTCATAGGGCGGAGGTCAAGTTCGAGGCGGGCGACATCGCCGAGATGGAAGTCGTCCGGGCCCGGGTCGAAGCGGCCAAGACGGCGAACGCCGTCCGGGTGGCCGAGAACGACCTCCGGCTGGCCCGGGCGCGCCTCAACGTCGCCCTGTCCCGGCCGCCCGGCGAGGCCCTCGAAATCGAGGGCGTCTTCGCCAAGGCCGAACCGAAAGAGCCGGCCGCCGATTTCACGGCCCGGGCCCTCGATGCCCGTCCGGAGCTCCGCCGCCTGCGATTCGAGATCGAACGGGAAAAACTCCGGGAGAGGCTCGGCTTTCTGAGCTACCTTCCGGATTTCACGGTCGGCCTCTCCAAACACCGGATCGCCGGAGAGCCGAAAACCTGGGATTTCACCTTGTCCGTTCCCGTGCCGCTTTTTTTCTGGCAGCCGAAGTCGGGGGAGATCGCCGAGGCCAGAGCGGCCCGCCAATCCCTCGAGGAGCGGTTTCAGGCCTTGGGCCGGGCGATCGCCCTCGAGGTCGCCGAGTCCAGGGCCGAAGCCCAGAACGCCGCCGCCCAGATCGTCCTCTTCGAGCGCGAAATCCTCCCCCAGGCGGAGGACGCCTACGGGAAATTCCTGTTCAGCTACCAACAGGGAGAGATCGGGGGGATCGAGCTCATCGAGGCGCGTCGGACTCTGCTCGAGGTCCGCCGGTCATACGGAGAAGTGCTCTACATATTCAATGTGGCCCTGGCGGCCCTCGAAAAAGCCGTCGGGTCGCCCCTGGAGAGGGAAGGCCATGGACAAAAATAACCGCTGGATTTTGATTTTCGGACTCGCGGCGGCTCTGGCCGCCGGGGACGGGTGTTCGAAACCCCAAGGTCAGACGCCGGGGGGTGAAAACGATCCCGGCCGGAGATCTTCGGAATCCATGTTGGAATCCGGCGGCGGGGGACGCCGGGGGGGAGGCGGAGGGCCGGCTCCCGGCCGCGGCTTGGGCCGGGGCCTCGGCCGCCGCTGGGAACCCGGCCGGACGATCGCCCTCTCGGAGGCCCAGCTTGGGGCGATTGAAATCCGGACCGCGCCCGTCGTCCGGAGACCGATGCGGTCCCGGCTCCGGGTCATGGGCAAGCTGTTCGTGCCCCAGCCGCGCAAGGCGATCGTCAGCTATCCTTTTCCGGCCCGGATCGCCGAAATCCATGCCGTTGCCGGTGATTGGATCAAGGCCGGGCAAAAGCTGGTCACTCTCCAGAGCGAAGAGGTCGGAAACGCCCGGGCCGAATATTATAAAGCCCAGGCCGACCATGAACTCGCCCGGCAGAACCTCGAGCGCGAGCGGGCCCTCTTCGAACGGGGGGCCGGGGCCCAAAAAAACGTCCTGTCCTCGGAGGCCCAATTCAAGGTCGCCGCGGCCATGCTCGACGCGGCCGAGAAGAAGCTCCATGTTCTCGGCTTCACCGAGGCCCAGCTCGAGGACATGCGGGAGAGCCACGACGTTCTGCCCCTCATTTCCCTGTATTCGTCGATCAGCGGGAAAATCGTCGAGAGCAAGGCCGTTCTCGGGGCCATGGTCGACCAAAGCGTCGAAATCATGACCCTCATGGATCCCACTCTCCTGTGGGTCGAGGCCGAGGTCTATGAGCGCGATATCGCCCGGGTCAAAGCCGGCCAGGAGGCCGAAGTGACCGTGCCCGCCTATCCGGGCGAGCTCTTCAAGGGCCGGATTTCGTTCATCGGCGACGTCCTTCGGGAGGAGACCCGGACGATCACCGTCCGGACCGACGTCCGGAACGCCGATTCCAGGCTCAAACCGGGGATGTTCGCCGACATCGCCCTGGCCGTGGCCGAGGACGACAAGGCCCTTGTCATCCCCCAGGAGGCGGTTCTCGACGACGGCGGGGAGGCGATCGTCTTCGTCCCGTCGGGAAAGGGCTACGAACCCCGGATCGTCAAGGCCGGGCTCAGGGACGACGGCTGGGTTCAAGTCCTCGAGGGTTTGAAGGAGGGAGAGGAGGTCGTCGTCTCGGGCGGCTTCCAGCTCAAGTCCAAACTCCTCGAGGACGCCCAGGGCCGGACCCACATCCATTGAGGAGGAGGCCATGATCGGCCGCTTGATCGACGCCGCCCTCAGGCACCGGCTGCTTTTTGCCCTCGTCGTCGGGCTCGTCTGCCTGTGGGGCGTTCTCGCCTATGTCCGCGTCCCCAAGGACATCTATCCGGACCTCAACGCCCCCCTGGTCAAAGTCATCACCGAAAACCCGGGAATGGCCTCCGAGGACGTCGAGCGCCTCATCTCCTTTCCCCTCGAGAGCCTGCTGTCCGGCGCCCCCGGCGTGACCCGCGTCCGTTCGGAGTCGACGACGGGGGATTCGGTCGTGACCGTCGAATTCGACTGGGGGAAGGATATTTACCTCGCCCGACAGATCGTTTCGAGCAAGCTCGAGCTCATCAGCGGGCGCCTGCCGTTCGGGACCCACCCTCCCATCCTCGGCCCCGTTTCCTCGCGGATGGGGGAAGTTTTCGAGTTCGCCGTCGTCGGGGAAAACGAGGACGTCGATCCCCTGGACCTCCGGACCGCGGCCGACTGGACGATCCGCCACCGGCTCCAGGGCGTCCCCGGGGCGGCCTTCATCATCAACCTCGGCGGCTTCGTCAAGCAGTTCCAGGTCTTTCTGCGGCCCGACATGCTCCACCATTACGGGGCGACGATCGGACAGGTCCGGGAGGCCATCGCCTCCGGCAACCGGAATTTTTCGGGCGGCATCGTCGGCCGCGGGGCCCAGGAATACCTCGTCAAGGGCGTCGGCCGGCTCGGGTCGGCCGACGACATCCGGAACACGGTCGTCCTGACCCGGAACAACATTCCCGTCTTCGTCCGGGACGTCGCCGACGTCCGGGTCGGGGCGAAGTTCCGGCGGGAGGCGGCCGGCCACAACGGCCGGGAGGCCGTCTACGTGACGGTCGAAAAGCAGTACGGGGGAGACACGCTGACGGCCATCTCCAACATCAAGGAGGCCCTGGCCAACGTCTCCCGGGACTTGCCCCCCGGGATCGCGGTCAAGCCGTTCTACGACCAGTCCCTCCTCATCCGGAGCTCGATCCGCCACGTCGAGAGGTCGATCCTCGAGGGGATCGTCTTCATCGTCGTCGTCATGGTCCTGTTCCTCTGGAACGTCCGGAGCGCCCTCATCGCCTCGCTGACGATTCCCTTTTCGATCCTTATCTCGCTCGTCCTCATGAGCCTCTTCGGGGTCAAGCTCACGGTCATGTCGATCGGCGGGCTGGCCATCGGCATCGGCAAGATGGCCAACGGCTCGATCATCATGGTCGAGAACATGGTCCGAACGATCCACGAGCGGCGCGAGGGGCGGCCCTGCGAGGTCGTCGGCGCCGCGGCCGGGGAGGTCGGCCCGTATCTCTTCTCGGCGAGCCTGATCATCATCCTCGTCTTTCTCCCCCTCCTGACCCTCCAGGGGATCGAGGGGGCGATGTTCCGGCCGACGGCCTTCGCCGTCGCGGCGGCCCTCTTCGCGGCCATGCTTCTCAACCTGACCCTCCAGCCCATCCTGGGCTCGGCGTGGCTCGCCGGGCGGGCGGGGGATCCGAAGCCGAACGCCGTCGTCGAGCGGCTGACGGCTTTCTACCGGCGGGCTCTCGTCTGGAGCCTGGGCCGGAAAAAGGCCTTCATCGCCGCCTTTCTTGCCCTGATGATCATCGGCGGCGCGGCCTACACTTTCCTCGGCAAGGAATTCGTCCCCCCCTTGGACGAAGGGGCGATCATGGCCTCGACGGTCATGCTCCCCGAGACGTCCCTGGAGGAATCGGTCAAAATGGCCCGGCGGATCGAAAACGCCTTCCTGTCCATCCCGGAAGTCGTCTCCGTCTCCCGCACGACGGGGACGGCCGAGGCCTCCGAACATCTCCATCCCGTCAATCACAGCCATTACAACGTCGAGCTTCTTCCCCGCGAGAGGCGGAAGAGGGGATTCAAGGAGATCACCGAGGCCATGCGCGAGGAGCTCGACAAGCTGCCCGGGGTGGCTTATATCTTCGAACAGCCGATCGCCAACAAGCTGGCCGAGATGCTGACCGGGACGGAAGGCCAGCTTTCGGTGAAGCTTTTCGGTCCCGACCTCGAAGTCCTCAACGAGAGGATCGAGGAGATTCGGGGCGTTCTGGCCGAAGTCCGGGGGGCGGCCGATCTCCAGGTCGAACAGACGACGGGCGTCCCGCAGCTTTTGGTCCGGCTCCGGCGGGACGAATTGGCCCGCCGCGGACTGACCGTCGACCACGTCGCCGAGACCGTCGAAACGGCCCTCAACGGGCTGGAGGCGACCGACGTCTACGAGGCGGACCGGGTGACTTCGGTCCTCGTCCGGCTGCCCGAAGAATACCGGCGCGACGAGGAGTCCATTCGCGGCCTCCTCATCGACACTCCCTCCGGCCAGCGGGTCCCGCTGTCCGAGCTGGCCGAGATCGGGCCGACCGAAGGCCCCCAGACGATTTTCCGAGAAAACCTCCTGCGCCGGAAAATCGTCCTGGGCAACGTCGTCAAACGCGACATCGGGAGCTTCGTCGAGGAGGCCAGGGAGAGGATCTCCCGCGAGGTCGACCTGCCGCCGGGGTATTTCGTCACCTTCGGCGGCCAGTTTGAAAGCCAGCAGCGGGCCCTTCGCCATCTGGCCGTCGTCATGAGCCTCGTCGTCCTGATCATTTTTGTTGTCCTGTTCTCCTCCCTGGGGTCGGCCCGGCAGGCCTTTCTCATCCTCCTCAACATCCCCTCGACGCTTATCGGCGGCGTCCTGGCCCTCCTCCTTGTCGGCCAGTCCGTCAACGTCTCCTCGATGATCGGGCTCATCGCCCTCTTCGGGATCTGCGTCCAGAACGACGTCATCGTCGTCGCCAAGATCAACGACCTCCGGAAGCGCGGCCGGAGCCTTCGGGAGGCGATCGTCGAGGGGGCGGTCGTGAAATTCCGGCCGATCCTGATGACCGACCTCGTCATGATCGTCAGCGTCCTGCCCCTGGCCTTGAGCCGGGCGACGGGCGCCGAGCTCCATCAGCCGCTGGCCGTGGTGTACATCGGAGGCTTCTTCGTGGCCATCTTCCTCCGGCCGTTCATCGTCCCCATCCTCTACGAGGTCTTCATGCGGGGGGCGAAGCCGCCGGTGACCTGCGCCTGACGGGCGGAAAGTGTCCGGGCAGGCCGGGCAAATTGACACTCCGACGACGTCCGGTATAATGGACGGTCATGGCCAGTCCGTTTCTCCGGGTCCTCGAGAACGAGGTCCAAATCGCGGCTCTGAGCTTCATGGCGGTCGTCTATGCCGTTCGGCTTGTCTGGCTTTTCCGGTTCAAATACGCCGGGGAGAGGACGTACCCCGCGGGAAGCGAAAAGGCCGGAATCGCCTATTCCCTGGCCAACATCGGCATGCCGTGGGCCATGGAATCCACCCGGAAAAAACCCTTCTTCTACCTTCAATTCGTGATCTTTCATGTCGGCGTCGCCGCGGGCATCGCGGCGACGTACATCATCCCCTACGCCCCCCGCCTGTTCGAGAGCCGGGCGGCCGTGAGGAGTTTTTAAGCCGTCCTGGGCCTGGCCTTTCTCGTCGGTCTCGCCCGGTTGATCAGGCGCTTGGCGAGCCCGGCCTTGCGCCTCGTCAGCACCTGGGATGACTATGTCTCCCTGATCTTGATGGTTCTTTTTTTCGGAGCCGGCGTTCTGGCCGTCCCCAACACGCCCGAGCGGGGGGAAGGACCGCTCATCGCCTTCTTCGCCCTCACGGCCTTTTTCCTGGTCTACGTTCCTTTCTCCAAGATCTGCCACTATCTCTATTATCCGTTCACCCGGTATTTCCTGGGGAAGACGCTGGGCCATCGCGGGGTTTATCCCCCCGTCAGGTCTCGGATTTCCGGCCCGCCGCCGTCCGCCGCGGGCCGGGAGGGATGGTGAGGATGGGCCGCAAGAAGGCCGAGCGATCGCCGGTCACGGATCTCCCCCTGGAGACGGGGTCTCAGCGAAAAGCCCGGGAAGGGCATCTGCCCTCCGCGGCCGGCGGCCGGCTCAAGCTCTACGACCCCGAGTCCGACAATGTCAAGCGATTCCTCGACCTCCTGGCCGAGCGGATGAGCCGCCCCTTGGCCGTTTCGATGACGGCCTGCGTCCATTGCGGCCTCTGCATCGAAGCCTGTCACTACGCCTTGGCCAGGCCCTCCGACCCGACGATGTCCCCGGTTTACAAGGCCGACCAAATCCGGCGGATTTTCAAGCGGCATAGGGATTGGACGGGCCGAATCGTTCCCTGGTGGGTCCATGCCCGCACTCCCGCCGGCGACGCCGACCTCAACCGCCTGAAGAACATCGTTTTCGGGACATGCAGCGGCTGCCGGCGATGCACCCTGAACTGCCCCATGGGCGTGGACACGGCGGCCTTGATCAGGTTCACTCGGGGCCTCCTGGCCGACCTCGGGATCGTCCCCGAGGGCGTCTTCAATGTCAGCCGGGATGAGTGGGAGACCGGCAACCAGATGGCCGTGACGGAAAGGGATTACCTGGAAACCCTCGGCTGGATCAAAGAGGAGCTCGAGGCCGAGTTGGGCGGGCCGGTCGAGGTTCCGGTCGACCGGCCGGACGGCGACTTCATGTACACGATCAATCCCCGGGAGGTCAAATTCGACCCGCGCTCGCTCTCCCAGGCCGTCAAGATCTTTCACCTCGCGGGCGAAAAATGGACCCTTCCCCGCTGGGGCTGGGACCAGACCAACTTCGGCCTGTTTTCGGGCGACGAGAGGCTGGGGGCGTATATCGCCCGCAATCTCTACGAGGCCGCCGTCCGCCTCAGGGCCAAGCGGATCGTCATTTCCGAATGCGGCCACGGCTACCGGTCAACGCGCTGGGAAGGCTATAACTGGGCGTCTTATGACCAGGACATCCCCAGCGAATCCGTGGTCGTCACCCTGAAGCGCTATCTCGAGGAGGGCCGGATCCGGGTTGACCCTTCCCGGAATCCGGAGCCGGTGACGTTCCACGATTCCTGCAATATCGCCCGCTCCGGGGACTTGACCGAGGAGCCGCGCTGGGTCCTCCGGCGCGTCTGCGCGAATTTCCGGGAAATGCACCCCAACCGGGCCGAGAACTACTGCTGCACCGGCGGGGGAGGATTGCTCTCGATGGCCGAATACAAGCCCCTCCGGATGGAGGTCGCCAAGATCAAGGTCGACCAATTGAAAGCCGCGGGGGCCAAGCTCGTCTGCACGATGTGCCACAACTGCGTCGACGGGCTGACGGATATCATCAAGCATTATCGCCTCGACCTCAAAGTCGTCCAGATTCTCGAGCTCGTCGAAAAAGCGATGGTCTGAACTTCGCATTCTTGACAGATCATCGAAAATTCCTATAAGTTGAGCCCATGACCCGGATGATTTTTCTCGACAACGCGGCGACATCCTATCCGAAACCCGAGTCGGTCTACACGTTCATGGACAGCTTCTACCGGCGAGCCGGAGTCAATCCCGGTCGCTCGGGATACGACCTGTGCATGGAAGCCGGAGAGCTCCTCGACGGGACGCGCAAATTGCTGGCCCGCTTTTTCAACGGCACCGACCCCAACCGCCTCTGCTTCACCTCCAATTCCACGGACGCCCTGAACCTGGCCATTTTCGGGCTGTTGAAAGAGGGCGACCACGCGATCTCGACGACGATCGAGCATAACTCCGTCCTGCGTCCTCTCTACCATCTCTAAAAATACGGCGGGATCGGAGTCGACCTTGTGCCCTTCGACGGGGAGGGCTTCGTCGACCCGGCCGAAATCCGGCGCCGTTTCAAGCCCAACACCCGGGTGGTCGTCATCAACCACGGGTCGAACGTCATCGGGACCGTCCAGCCCATCCGAGAGATCGGGCGCCTCTGCCGCGAGGGGGAGATGGCCCTCGTCGTCGACGCCTCGCAGACGGCCGGGAAAATCGCCATCGATGTCCAAGCCGATTTCATCGATGTCCTGGCTTTCACCGGGCACAAGTCGCTTCTCGGGCCGACCGGCATCGGAGGACTCTATGTCGCCGAGCCTGTCGTCATTCGTCAGACGCGGGCCGGCGGCACGGGCGTCCGATCGGCCGAAAAGCTCCATTTGGAAGAGTATCCATACAGGCTGGAATACGGAACCCCGAACATCCTCGGGGCGGCCGGACTCAACGCCGGCGTGAACTGGGTCATGGAAAAGGGCTTCGGGGAGATCCAAGCCCACGAGACGCGTCTCCTGACCATGCTCTGGGAGGGACTGAAAAGCATCGACGGCGTGAGGATGTATTGCCAGAACAGTTTGGCGAATCATGTCTCCGTCCTGAGCTTCAACGTCGAGGGGATGGAGGCCGGGGACACGGGGACGATGCTCGACGTCGATCACGGGATCGCCTGCCGGACCGGTCTCCACTGCGCCCCCCTCGTCCACGAATAGCTCGGGACGGACAAGATCAAGGGGGCCGTCCGCTTCGGAATCGGGCCGTTCAACACCGAAGAGGACATCCGGGCGGCGCTGAAAGGCGTGGCCGAGATCGCCGCCTTGTCGAAGACGCGAACCCGTCGATAAATCGTCCTCCGGGGACCGTCCGAGCGGGATGAGAGAAGGGCCGGCGGAGTTCGCCGAAACTTCTGGCTCAAACGCAGCCGTCGGGCTTGGGCAGGCCGGCCAGTTTGCAAGCCCCCCTGGCCGGGCCGGAGGGGAAGAGCTCGTAAATGTGTTTCAGGGACGTTTCCGTCGCCTTGCAGAGGCTCCGGACCATGGGAGCGTTGTTGTTCTCCAGATAGTATTGCCGGATGAAATCGATGACCTTCCAGTGCTCTTCGGTCAGTTCGTCGATCCCTTCCTGGTCCTTGGCCAGGAGCACGGCGACGTTCCGGTCCCATTCCTCGGGGTGGACGAGGAAGCCGTCCTCATTGAGTTCGATGGTCTTGTTGTCCGAGGTTGTCAAAGTCATGGTCGTGTCTCCCTTGCCGTTTCATCCGATGCTGAGGAAGGACGGCCGCTTATTGTATTCAAAATGGACTCAGGGGGCAACCTTCGGAACGGAGCCGGGAGGTCGGGGGAGACGGCCGCTGAGATCCTTGCGGGTTTTCTGGTACAATGAGAAAGACGGAATCGCTCGCGAGGTGAAGCCATGATCGAATCCTATCTCGACGACAAGCGGAAGAAGATCGCTCTCCTCATCGACGGCGACAACGCCCAGCCGTCGCTCATCGACAAGATCCTGGCCGAGGCGACGAAGTACGGCCTGGTCACGATCCGGCGGATCTACGGCGACTGGACGACGGTCAACATGTCGGGCTGGAAGAACACCCTCCACGACAACGCCATCCAGCCGATCCAGCAG
>VGJF01000076.1 GCA_016867585.1 Candidatus Aminicenantota bacterium
TTCCCGGCAAGATAGTTGATAACTGAAGCCGATCCCCAAAGCGAAGGGTCGCGGGGCGGGTTGGAGCGGGCTTCCAGGGCCGCGAGGCCGGAGGCCCCCTCGGACGCCGCGGCCTCGTAGATGAGCTCGGCGACGCAGCGGCGGTCGGGGTTGTTCCCGCATAGGCCGTCGGGCAGGGCGTCCCCGCAGGGGGGATTGGGCAGCCCTTTCTCGCATTTGCCGATCGTGCAGAGGCCAAAGTTCTCGGGGAGGAAGCAGTCGCCGCAGGCCTCGCACTCGAAAAGCAGCGATTTCGCCCCGTGCTCGGCCGCCCGGAGGAAGCGATGGAGAGGACCGCGGCCCGCGGCGACCCTCCGGCTTCCGCGGATCATGCGCCGCAAAACGGGCTCCAGTCCGCGCTCCGGGGTGAAGAGGGCGCGGTGGGAGAAATCGAAGAATCGTTTTCCCAGGGTCGGGCGAGGGGCGGAGGGATTCAGGCGCCGCCCGTCCTCGGCGTACAGATAGTAGGGAGCCGGACGGCCGGGGGCGGCCTTCGGCCCGAAATCGATTTTCCCCCGGGATTTCTTCCAGTCGGGGCCGATCTCGGCCGCCCGGGCGAGAATTTGGGCGAGGCAGGCGAAATCGGGCAGGCCGCCGACATCGACGCCGGCCGCTCCGAGGTCGCGGTACATGGCGACCTGAAGGGCCGCCCGCTCGACGGCTTCCCCTTCCCGTTCGGACCGGACGGCCTCGTAGAGCCCGGGGGTGACCAGACAGCCGGCGATTTTCCCCTCGGCCATCGTCTTCAGGGCGGGCGTGTCCGAAGCGAGGTAGAAGACGTTCCCGAAGACCGGCGTCTCGACCTTTTCGTCGCCGAGGCGGCGGAAGAGCTCCTCGCTCTTGCGGGCGTCCCAGCCCATCTGGGTGATGAGGCCGGCCGCCCCGGCCGCGATCTTTTTCCTCATCTTGAAGTACTGCTGAAGGAGGGAGGCCTCGGTATATTTGAAGGGCGAGACGGCGGCCAGGGCGAAAAACTCGTGGGCCCGGTCCCAATGGGAGGGGTCGGTCTGCTGGAGAGACTCGAAGTTGAGGTCTTGGACGAGGTCGAGAAGGCCGACGGCGTCGAGTTCGAAGACGCCTCGGGCCCCCGCCGGGACGTCGCCGGTGACGGCCAGGAGGGAGGAGAGGCCGAGAGCCCGCAGGCCGTAAAGACAGGCCTTGACGGCCTCGGCGTTCATGTCCTTGGCCGAGACGTGGGCGATGACGTCGAGACCGCCCCAGAGGCCTTTCCGGTCGAGGAGGACGTAGATGTCGGCCGGGCTCAGGGCGGCCAAGCCGCGCGGATTCTGGGGGATCGCCGCCGCGGCCAGGGCGAATCCCGCGGGGAGGGAGGATTTCGCCTCGGCGGAGGCGCGGAGGAAGGCCTCGAGCGGCCTGACGTCCCGGCCGTTGGGAGGGAAGAGCTCGGCGATGACCAGGAAAAGGCCGTGCTCCCGGCGCGAGGCGACAAGGTCTTTGAAGGCGTCCATCGCCGATATGGCCGCTAATTTAGCACAAAACCGGAATTTATTCCGCCTTTCTTATGGGTGGGCATTCGGCGCGGGTTCAGGAAGCCGGAGTCCAGGCTTCTCGATCTTCACCCACACCGAATGGAAGAGAGCCATTTCATAAAACTCGAGGGGTCCCGGCTTGAAAATTAATGTCCGAGAAAAGGCGCGCAGGCCGAAAAGACTTCGGCGGGGGAAATCGTCCGGAGGCAGCGGAAGTCGCCCGTCACGCAGGCCCGCTGGCGGCAGGGTCGGCAATCGAGGCTTTTCTGGAGGATGACCGTCCGGGCCGGGTCGAGGCCCGGCCGCCAGGGCCCGAAATGGGCGGGAAGGGTCGGGCCGAAATAGGCGACGATGGGAGTCGTCGTGCTCGCGGCGAGGTGCATCGGCCCGCTGTCCGGGCCGACGAAAAGGGACGACCGGGCGATGAGCTCGCGGAGGGCGATGAGATTGAGCTTGCCGGCCAAGGGAAGGAGGGAATCCCCGGCCCGCGGGTCCTCCCGAAGCCCGGCGAGGACCGCCTGTTCCCGAGGCTGATCTCCGGCTCCGCCGATCAGGGCGACTTTCGCCGCTCCGCGGCGGATCAGCATCTCGGCCAAGGCGGCGATATTTTCCAATCCCCAATCGCGGTACGCGTTTCCGGCCCCGATGTGGAAGACGACGAGCTTCGCTTTTTCGGCTCCGGCGGCGGCCTCCTCGGCGCTCCGGATGTCCTCCGGTCTCGACGGCGGGAGAAGGACCGGGGGGATCTCGTCTTTCCGGAAGCCGAGGCCCAACGCCCGGACCAGGCCGGCGTGGGTCTCGACGCTGTGGAGCGGGCCGTCCTCCCCCGTCCTGGGGACGGTCCGGTGATAGAGGAATCCCTTGCGCCTGATGCCGTGGCCGACTTTCAGGCCGGCCCCGCTGCGGAGGGTGATCCATGAGGCGCGGGGGCCGCCGTGGAAGTCGAGGACGACGTCGAACCGTTCCCGGCGGATCGCCCCGAGGAGCTTGAGGAAGTCGCGCCGGGGCTGCCGGGCCGGGACGACGAGGACGCGGTCGAGATGGGGATGCCCCTCGACCAGCCGGCGGCAGGGCTCCTCGACGAGATAGGTCGGATGGGCTTGCGGGAAGCGCCGCTTGAGCAGGGCCAGGGCCGGGGTCGTCAGGACGACGTCGCCGATCCGGCGGAATCGGATGAGGAGGACTTTCGGGTCAGGCTTTGACGGGGCGGTCGGGGTCAATCGTCGCCTCTTCGACGAGCATCACCGGGATATCGTCCTTGATCGGATAGACGCGGTGGCACTGGACGCATTTCAATCCCTGCTCGTCGGCCGTGAGCTTGACGTCGGCCTTGCACTCGGGGCAGGCGAGGATTTCGAGGAGGACGGGATCGAGGGCCATGGCTCTCTCCTGGCGCGCCGTAGTCACGGAGGATAGGATACACCATTGAGACGGCGGACTCAATGACGAAAGGATCATGACGCGGCCATCAGCCGGAAAGGGTCATTGACAAGGCGGAGGGCGTGGACTACAAAGAACCCGTGCGCTTCACCTTCGTCGGGGCCTACGATCCCCTCTATCCTCGCAACGCCGTGATCCGGAAGGGGCTGGGACGGGCCGGCCACGAAGTCCGCGAGCGGCGGGCCTCGGTCCGGCTCAAGTTCTGGGCTCGCTATCCCCTGCTTGCCGCAAAAAAACCGGTCCGGGACGGGGGGGGGGCCGGGCCGGATTTCCTTTTCGTCCCCGAGTTTTGCCAGAAGGATGTCCCGCTGGCGAAATTCCTGGGGCTCCTTTCGGCCCGGAAAGTCGTCTTCGACCCCCTGGCCGCGCGCTTCGAGACGAAAATCGGCGACTGGAGGCGGAAACCGGCCGATTCCCCGGCCGCCTGGTGGAACAAGAAAATCGACGCCATGGCCTTCCGCCTTTCCGACCTCGTCCTGGCCGACACGGCGGCCCACGGGGACTATTACCGCCGGACGTACGGCCTGAGTCCGGACAAGGTCGCGGTCCTCCCCGTCGGCTTCGACGACGATGTCTTCGGCCGTAAAGATGCGGGACACTTTAAAGTGTCCCCCATCTTTTCGGTGCTTTTCTTCGGGTCGTTCCTGCCCCTCCATGGGGCCGAGGTCATCGTCGAGGCCGCCCGCCTCGTCGCCTCCCGCGACGACGGCATCCGCTTCCTCCTGCTGGGCGACGGCCAGACGCTTCCGGCGGCGAAGGCGGCGGCCGCCTCGGCGGGACTGGGGAATATCGAGTTCCTCGGCCGAAAGCGATACCGCGAGCTTCCGTCGATCATCGGCGAGGCCGACGTCTGCCTCGGCATATTCGGCCGGACCGAAAAAGCCCGGCGGGTCGTCCCCCACAAGATTTATCAGTCGATGGCCATGGGCCAAGCCGTCGTCACCGCCCGGACTCCGGCCGTCGAAGAATTTTTCGCCGACGGCGAGAACATCGTCCTCTGCGGCGAGCCGATGGCCGAGACGGCCGCCGAGGCGGTTCTGGCCCTGAAGGGCGACCCCTCGCGCCGCGAGCGGATCGCCCGGGCCGGCCGCGAACTCGTCCGCCGCGAATTCTCCCCCGAGGCCATCGCTTCCCGGCTGGTCGATATCCTCCGTCGAAATTTTCCGGCCGCCTGAATCCGGCCTTCTTTCTTGTGAGGACGAGGGCGTTGGTGTATATCTTAGCCGGACAGCGAGATGGCCGAGAAGACGATCGCCCTCGATCTGCCGCCCTACCGCGGCGAGGTCGCGGCCCGCTTCGCCGGTCCGTCGTTCGCCGCGGCCCTCGGCCGGTTTCTCGACCGGGCAGATCCGGCCGGCGCGGAGGTTCTCTTCGCCGGCCGCAATCGCATCCTCGCCGCCGCGCTTCCGGACGCCGCCGGGCGCGAGGTCCCGGTCGCGATCAAGGAGTTCCGGGTTCGCGGCCTGAAAAGGCTCATCGGGTTCGGCCGGGCGTCCAAGGCCGAACGGGCCTGGCGCGGGGCGCTGGTCCTCGCCGGGAAAGGCTTCGCCACGGCCTCTCCCGTGGCCTTCGCCGAGCGGCGCCGTCTCGGGGCCGCCGGCCGCGGCGTTTTCGTCGCCGAGCGGATATCGGGCGCCCGCGAGATCCGGGCTCTCTTCCGCGAGGCGGAAGAAGCCGAGCTCCGGCTCCTGCTCGCCGGGCTGGTGCCTCATCTCCGCCGCCTCCACGACGCCGGCCTCGTCCACCGCGACCTCTCGGACGGGAACATCCTCGTCCTATCGGCGCCCCCCGGCGCTCGGGAGTTCTACTTTCTCGACACCAACCGCGTCCGGAGCGGCCGGCGTCCGGGCCCCTTCGGGCGGGCCCGGGGGCTCGTCCGGCTCGGCGTTCCGCCCGGCCTCCAGTCCTATTTCCTCGCTCTTTATGCCGGCGCCCCGGGGACCGTCCCTCTCGGTCGTTCGCTCGCGTTCTGGTACCGGGCCGGGAAACGGGCTTTTTCGGGATGGATTCGCTTGAAGAAGGCCTTGCGCCTCAGGAAAATCGCCAGGGCGTTGCGCATCCAATGACGAGGCGGCGATGAGACGCTTTCCCTTCGCCTGGAACGCCTTCGCCGACCAGCCCCACAACGTCGCCCCGCGGTCGGAGCGGATGCTCCACCATATCCGCCGCTGGCCGGCGTATGCCGCCCTTCTCTGGGCCGACCTCGTCCGATGCGTTCCGGTATTGCGGATTTACGCCCGCAACCGGCGCCGGATGTTCCGCGTCCCCGTGGCGATATCCCCGGACATGTTCGCCGTCTCGGTCTCGCCGCCGTGCGGCCGCCCGGCCGCGGAGACCGAGGCCGTCCTCGGCCTTCTTCGCGAGACCGGCGTCCGCCGGACGCTCTTTCGCGTCCCCTCCTGGGAGAAAGAGCGGCTGGCCGAGTTCGAGGCCTTCGCCCGCCGGCTGCGTTCGGACGGCCGCGAGTTCGCGGCGGCCCTTCTCCAGCGCCGACAGGACGTCTTCGAGACCGCCGGCTGGGCCGGCTTCCTCGAGGAGTCCTTCGCCCGGCTCGGCCGCCATTCGCCGTTTTTCGAAATCGGCCATGCCTGGAACCGGACGAAATGGGGCGTCTGGGACCACGCCGAGTATCTCAAGCTCGTCCGTCCGGCCGTCGCCCTCCGCGGCCGCTATGGGGTCAAGCTCGTCGGGCCGGCGGTCATCGATTTCGAATTCCACCTCTACCCGCCGATCCTCCGGGAGGTCGATTTCGACGTCGTCAGCTCGCTCCTCTACGTCGACCGGGTCGGCGCCCCCGAAAACGCCCAGGCGGGTTGGACGACGGCCATGAAGGTCGCCCTCTTCGCCGCCGCGGCCGAAGCCTCCGCCCGCCGTCCCGTTCCGGCCTGGATCACCGAGGTCAACTGGCCCCTGGCCGGGACGGAGCCGTATTCGCCGGCGGCGGGAAAGCCCAACGTCGGCGAGGAGGCCCAGGCCGACTATCTCGTCCGCTACTATGTCATTTGCCTCGCCGGCGGGCTCATCGACCGCGTTTTCTGGTGGCAGCTCGTCGCCCCGGGCTACGGCCTCGTCGACAGCCGGGAGACGCCCTGGCGACGCCGGCCGAGTTTCTGCGCCTTCAAGACGATGGTCGAAAGGCTTTCCGGAAGCGTGTTCATCGGGAAGGACGGCCCGCCGGCCGGCGGCCCGCGGGCGGGGATCGAAGTCTACCGCTTCCGGAAGGACGGCCGCGACTTCGCCCTTGCTTGGACGACCGGCGCCCCGCGCGACCGCGAATTCGGCCGGCCGGTCGCCGCCGTTCTTGACCGCGACGGCCGCGAACGGCCGTCATCCGGCGCCGTCGTCCGCCTCGACTTCAGCCCGCGATACATTTTCTTTTAAAAGGAAGAAATCAGAACGTGATTTTGAACCCGAGCCGGAGGGCCAAGCCGGAGAAGTCGACTTTGGCCTCGCGGGCGTTCTCGACGCCGGCCTCGGTCGGAAGCTTGTCGCGGATGTAGAGCAGGGAATAGGCGGTCAGGCCGAGTTTGGCCTCGTAGGCGTAGAGCTTGCCCTCCTCGGTCGCGGGAATGGACAGGCTCTGGTTTTGGAACGTTCCCGTCCCCTTGAAGCCCGAAATCGGGGCGTAGCGGCCGGAGACCTCCCCGACGAGGGCGAAATTTTCGCCGAGGGGCCACTCCAGGCCGACGCCGCCGTGAAATCCGATCCCCCGGGCCTTGGCCTCGCCGGACCATTCCTGCCAGTCCGGGCCGCGCTCGAACCGGTAATGGTAGGCGCACGAGGCGAAATGATAGGCGAGGCCGAGCCGGAAAAAGAAGACGTCGACGGGATGGACCTCAATCGCGGCCTTGACCGGGAAGACCGAGAATTCCGGGCGGGAGAGGAAGAGGTCCGCCCCGCCGTCGGCCCGGGGGAAAGAGACCTCGCTTTCCGAGGCTCTGGCCGAGCGCTCTCCCCCGATGATGAGGTGGACGTTCCGAGAGAGGGGAAGGCCGATCTCCCCTCCGAAAAGAAGCCCGGCGCGGAGCGGGGTCAGGTCGTCGCTGGCCGCGACGCCGAGCTGGGCGCTGTAGAGGTCGGCCAATCCCTGGGCGCCCTTGTTCAGATCGCCGATGAGGGCGTATCCGGCTCCGCCGAACAGGGAAAAATAGACCCGGCCTCGCTCTCCGGCGGCCGTTCGGGGGACGTCGGCCGGCGCCATCGGCTCGGCCTTGGGCCTCGGCTCCGGCTCCTTGACCGGCGGCTTTTCGACGGGCTTCGAGGGCGGCTTCTTGGCGGCCGGGGGCCCGGCTTCGGTCCTGGGGATGTCTTCGAGGGGCATGACGAGGCTTTCATGGACATAGCCCGACGTCTGTCCGCTCTCGTCGGGCGGGACGGCCACGAGGTACCATTGGCCTTCCTTCCTCGTCGCCTCGAGGATTTCTCCTTGGGGAATCTGGCGGATGATGACGCTGCCGATCGAAGGCTTGAGGCGGACGTTGGCCACTTCGGCCGTGACCTTGACCTTGAAGGCCGTCGCGGCGAAAGCCGTCCCGGCCGCGGCCAGGGCGAGAGCCGCCGCCCACAAGAGACGCGATCGCAGTCCGTTCATGGGTGTGCCTGTCGTTGAATCGGGCTCATTATAGCATGGGGGGGAGTTTAGAAAACGAGCTTGAGCCCGGCCGCGAAATGAAAATATGACGGCTGGAGGGTGATCGGGGTCGTGTTCTGGATGTAGACGTCGGCCATGGCCGGGGTGAAATCGTAGGCCGGGATCTCTCCGGTGAGCCCGGTCGCCGGACCGGGCTCCCACTTCCAGGCGAGGTTCTTCTTCGGGGCGTAAAAGAAGCGGCCCTCGACGGTCAGGGCCAAGGGCCGGGAGAATTGATAATCGAGGGCCAGGCCGATGTCGCCGCCGAGCGAGATCCAAGTCTTGTCCTCGACGACGACGGGGACGCGGAAGGCGTCGGCCCGTTCGTCCGGGACGCCGCCGGGTCCGGCCGGAAGCCAGCCCGCGGCCCCGCCGAAAGCGTCGACGACGATCGCGTTGAAGAAGAGGGCCGGCCCGAGGGAGAGCGTGCCCTTGAATTTTCCGTCGGCCCGGCGGAGAAAGCCGAAGGTGTTGACGGCGTTGAGGAAGACCGGGACGGTCGTCAACCGGCCTTTCCCGGGGAACGTCTCGAAGCGCGAGACCGCCGGCGGCCGGCTGTATTGGAACTCGAAGAAGGCGTCGTTCGAGACGTCGGCCTGGAAATAGCCGAAGCCCCCTTGGAGGATGAGGCCGCTGCGGAAATAAAAAGCGACCGAGGCCCCGCCGGCCGGCGCGCCCCGGGTCGACATCTGGAGCCTGTTCCGGGCCGACGTCCGGAAGCCGGCCGGAGTCGCGGTTTGGACGAGGTGGAGCGAGGTCCAGTCGGCGAGCGACAAGCCGTATCCCGCGGTTAGGGCGATTTCGACCCTCTCCCAGGGGAGCCGGGGGCCGTAGTCATCGCGGTCCTGGCCGGCGGCGGGAAAGGCCGAGACGAGGAGACAAAGGACGAGGCCGATCTTGGTTTTGCGCATCGCCCCTATTCTACAATGTCCGGAAAAAACCGCCAAACCCGGCCCGGGCGCTCTCAGCGGAAGGAGAGCTTGAGGCCGGCCGAGACCTGGACGTGGGAGGGATCGGCCCGAAAATCCGAAGCCCGGGATTCGACGTCGCGGGCGAGACTCGCCGAGACGATCCAGCGCGATCCGGCTTCGGTCAACCCGTCGTAGGTCCCCGGGGTCACGGTCCAGGGGATGTCCCTGGCCGGGGCGCGGAAGATGCGGATTTCGCACCCGGCGGCGAGCCGAGGCCCGAGGGCGCAGCCGATCCCCAGCCCGGCGTTGAAGCCGACCGAGGTCCAGGCTGTTTTCGGGATCTTGAGGTCGGCCGCGACGGCATCGATGTGCTGGACGGTCGTCGA
The DNA here is from genome assembly GCA_016867585.1 of Candidatus Aminicenantota bacterium. Lineage (GTDB taxonomy): Bacteria > Acidobacteriota > Aminicenantia > Aminicenantales > UBA4085 > JAAZPG01. The sequence goes on from VGJF01000076.1 coordinate 8,897, forward strand.
CGTCCAGGCGGGCGGAACGTAGACCCATATCGTCGTCTCGTCCGATAACCCGATCCCGACCGTGGCCGAGGCCCGGGCGGAGTTGAAAAAGAGGGCCGGCCCGGCGGAGAGCCTCAGTTGAAAGCGGTTCCGGACCGGCCTCCAGATGGCGTTGAGGAAGACGGGCAGACTGCAAAGACGGCCCGTCCCTTCCCAGTCCCCCCCAATCGTCCCTTCAAGGCCGTCGGCCCAGACGTAGGACAGCCGGAACGCGGACCTGTTGGGCACGCCGGTGCCGGCGAAAGAAAAGCCGGCTTCGAGGCCGAGCTCCGGGCGGAAAAAACGGGCCAAGGAGACCCGGAAGGATGGAGCCCGCTCTCTTTCGGGAGAAACGACGGTCTCTTCGGAGACGTTCTTGAGGAGCTTCAGGCTCCAGTCGTCCCGGTAGGCCGAGACGGCCGCCGGGCGGGGCAAGGCCAGGCCGACGGAGAGGCCGACCTCGAGTTTGTTCCAGAAGCCGGTCCCGGCCCGGGCGGGCGAAAACGCCAGCGGGGCCAGGACGACCACGCCGAGGGCTTTCTTGAGAAAATCGGCCATATTCCGGCGTCATTTATATCCCAGGCGGCCGGCCGATGCAACCGGACCGCCGGAGGTTCTTGTCTCGGGCGGTCGAAACGTGCGAAAATAAAAGAGAGGGAGTTTGCCATGAGAAAGCATGGAGCGGGCGTGATCGCGGTCGCGGCGGCCTTCGGCCTGGTCTTCGGTTCGGCCTTGTCCCCGGCCGCGGGCGGGCCCCGGATCAAGTTCAGGGCCGAATCCTGGGATTTCGGCAAGGTCAAGTCCGGGCGCGAACTGACCTGTGAATTCGTCTTCACGAACCAGGGCGACGCCCCCTTGAACATCAAATCGGTCGAGAGCACGTGCGGATGCGCGGCCGCCCTGGTCAGCGAGAAGGACCGGCGGCTCGCCCCGGGCCAGTCGGGGAAGATCAAGGTCACCTTCAACACCCTCGGCTACGCCGGAGAGGTGTCCAAGTACATCTTCGTCGAGACCGACGATCCGGACTCGCCGCGGGTTCAGCTCAAGATCTCGGCCTCGGTCGACGTCCCGCCCCAGCCCCGGATCGACCTCGACCAGTACGCCTTCGAGGCCGGCCTGCTCGTCGAAGGCGAGAGCCTCGCCGCCGAGGTCGGGGTGAGGAACCGGGGAGAGCTTGAGCTCCGGTTCGAGTGCACGCTTCCCAACGCCTCGTTCCAGGTCGACGGCCGGCCGGCCGCCTTCCCGGTCAAGGTCGCCGCGGGCAAGGATGTCCGTCTCAAGGTCACCCTCCCTCTCGGCAGCCGGGTCGGCCTCGTCCGCGAGTTCGTCCTCTTCAAGTCCAACGACCCCCTCCGGGGGACGATCTCCCTGACCATCAGCGGCTACATCGTCACCATGGCCCAACTCAAGCAGGTCGCGGAGAAATACAAGTCCGTCATCAAGTAGCCCCCCGGGGCGGCCCCCGACCGGGGCCGGGCCAACGAGGAGACGATCGAGCTCCTGGCGGCCCACTTCGGCCTGCCCAAGTCGCGGCTCGCCGTCATCCGGGGGACGACCTCCAGGATCAAGGTCATCGAGGTCCTCGAATAGGTCTCTCTTCCGCCGCTGAGAAAAAGGCGGGAGGCCGGGCGTCTTTAAATTGGCGACGGATGCCCGGAGACGACCCGTGGGTGCGCGGCCCGAAAAGAAGCTGACTTATCTCGAATTGAACCTCGCCCTTTACGACAACCTCGCCCTGATGAGCCGGGTCCTGGCCCGCTATCCGGACCCGGCCGAAGCCCTGGCCGCGCCCCGGGCCGAGCTTCGGGCCATCGGTTTCGATGAGGCCCGGGCCCGGCGTCTCGGCTCGTCGGGCCTTCGCCGGGAGGCCGAGAAAGAATTTGACAGACTGGAGGCAAATGGATATTCTCTTGTAACTCTCGGGGACGCCGAGTACCCCTCTCTGCTCAGAGAAATCTTCGACCCGCCCTGCGTTCTCAGCTTCCGGGGGCGGGCGGACGTCCTCGAGGGCCCCGCGGTGGCCGTCGTCGGCTCGAGGACGCCGACCCCCTACGGGCGGGCCGTGGCCGAGCGGCTGGCCGAGGATCTCGCTTCCCGGGGGATCGTCGTCGTCAGCGGCCTGGCCCGAGGGATCGATGCGGCGGCCCACGGGGGCGCCTTGCGGGGCGGCCGGACGATCGCCGTCCTGGGATCGGGATTGAAGATGATTTATCCGAAGGAACACGAACAGTTGAGCGCCAGAATCGCCGAGGCCGGGGCCGTCGTCTCGGAGTTCCCGCTCGAGACGCCCCCCCTGGCCCAGAACTTCCCCCGCCGCAACCGGATCATCTCCGGCCTCGGCCTGGCCGCGGTCGTCGTCGAGGCGGCCGAGCGGAGCGGTTCCCTCATCTCGGCCGGATTCGCCCTCGAACACGGCCGGGAAGTCATGGCCGTCCCCGGCAACGTGACCTCCGACCGAAGCCGGGGGACGAACCGCCTGATCAAGGAAGGGGCCAAGCTCGTCGAGGGATGGGAGGATGTCGCCGAGGAGATGCCCGAACCGCTCCGGCAATGCCTCTTGGCCCGGCCCTCCGGCGGGACCCCGCCCCTGCCGCTGCTCTCCGACGCGGAGGAGGCGGTCTGGAGACGGCTCAGGCCCGACGCCCTGACCCAGATGGACGATCTTCTCGAAGGGAGCTCGATGTCGGTCTCGGAGCTTCTGGCCATCCTCCTGAGCCTGGAAATCAAGAACCTCGTCGCCCAGCATCCCGGCAAAGCCTACCGGCGGAGAATCTGATGGAAAAAGCCCTGGTCATCGTCGAATCGCCGGCCAAGGCCAAGACGATCAACCGCTACCTCGGTTCCGGCTACGCCGTCATGGCCTCGATGGGCCACGTCCGCGACCTGCCCAAAAACAAGCTCGGGGTCGGCCTGGACCGGGATTTCGAGCCCGAATACATCGTCATCCCCGAGCGCCGCAAAGTCGTCGGCGAGCTGAGGAAAGCCGCCGAACAAGCGGCCTCGATCATCCTGGCCGCCGACCCCGACCGCGAGGGCGAAGCCATCTGCCGCCACCTGAGCGACCTTCTGTCCGAGACGGAGAAGCCCATCCGGCGGGCGACGCTCCACGAAATCACCAAGCGGGCCGTCGAGGAGGCCCTCCAGGCGCTGCGACCCATCGACCAGAACCTCGTCAACGCCCAGCAGGCCCGCCGGATCCTCGACCGGCTGGTCGGCTACCTCATCAGTCCCCTCCTCTGGAAGAAGATCGGCAAGGGCCTGAGCGCCGGGCGGGTCCAGTCGATCGCTCTCCGGCTCATCGTCGAGCGCGAACGGGAGATCCTGGCCTTCGTCCCCGAGGAGTACTGGACGATCTTCGCCCATCTCGACGCCTCGGCCCCGCCGAGGTTCAAGGCGACGCTGTCGAAGATCGACGGCCGGAAGGCCAAGATCGGCGACGGGGAGGCGGCCCGGGCCGTCTGCGACGAGCTCCGGGGAGCGCCTTTCATCCTCGAGGGGGTCAAGGTCGTCGAGAAGAAAAGACTGCCGCCCCCGCCCTATATCACCAGCACCCTCCAGCAGGACGCCTTCCGCCTCCTCCGTTACCCGGTCAAGCGGACGATGTCCATCGCCCAGAAGCTCTACGAAGGGCTGCCGATCGGC
>VGJF01000077.1 GCA_016867585.1 Candidatus Aminicenantota bacterium
ATCCTGCAATCCCCGGGGGGAACGGAGGCCGCGGCCAAGCCTTGGAGGGCATGGCCTGTCCCGGCGGCGTGGCTTTCGACCCAGTGTCCGGCCCACGATCCGTCGGGGCGCTGCGACCGCCAGAGAAAGATCACTCCCTTGCGGACGGCTGTTCGCAGGCGGCCGTCGCCGCCGTCGCGGGCGAGAGGGCCTAGGACGAAGAGGACGCGGGCGGTGATTTCGGAGTCGGGGAGATCCTGATAGGAGACGAAGGCCTCGCTGGGGAAAAGGAATTGTTTTTTATTCCCGCGATCCCAGGCCGCCCATCCGCCGCTCCGGTCCTGAAAGGCGAGCAGCCAAGCGGCGCCCCGGTCGAACGTCTCCCGATATCGGTCGCGGACGGGAAGAAGCGCGCGTAGGACGATGGATGTCGTATCGCACTCGGGGAAGAGATCCGTTTCGAAGCCGAAGGCCCAGCCTCCGGGACGGACACGTTTCGACAGTCGATTCGCCCAAGGGCCGTATCTTCGACACTGGTTCCGGAGCAGCCAAGCGGCGGGTCTGCGGACCTCTGGAGAGTCGGGAGGAAGACCGGCGGCCTGAAGCGCTTGAAGGGCGACGGCGGTGTCGCCGTTGGCCGAGGGAAGGATTTGTTGCCGTAAGCCGCGGGGACCGGAGACGATCCAACCTTCGAGACCGTCGAGCCCTTGATCGAGAAGCTCCGATGCCCTCGGTTCCCGAATGTTGTCCAGAGCCATTAAGGCGAGGACCGTGCTCAGAAAAAATCCGCCCAACGTTCCGTCGCTGTTCCGGATTCCGGACAGCTTATTGAGAACCTGCTTTCCCCAATCGGCCGGCGGAGAGATCGCGTCGATCCATCGCGAAAGCCGGCCGAGAATCTTAGCCGATCGCCGGAGCCATCTCGTCCGGAAGGACGGCCAGGCTGACGACGACCAGATCGTCCGCGGCATCCTTCGGCCTCCAAACTCTCCCATGCCGAGGTTCGGCCGAAGAGGGCGGATGCATTTGTTCCGGAGAAGGAAAGCTAGGGGGATGATCGTCGTCCGGACATGCATCGGCTGGCGGTCGGGATGGACCGGGAGCCATCGGGGAAGGGTCAGAAGGGCCGGAGTCAAGTAGGGAAGGGACGGAAGGGGGATTTGCCCGAGAAAAGCGGGCATCAATCGTCCAAAATATGTCGTCGCGTCCCATCCGCCCGAGTCGGAAAAGGCCCGGGCCGCTTTTTTGAGAAGGGCGTCGTCCGCCGGCATGCCCGCGGCCTTGAGGGCCGCGTAACAGAGCGCGGTGATGTCGGGATCGGCCGGGCCTCCGGGATAGGCCGCCCACCCCCCTTCGGGGCGCGCCGTAAACCGGATGTAGGCCGCCAATCCGGCTTCGAGGCCGGCGTCCGGGCGGCCGAGATATCGACGGAGAAGAAGATGGTATGCCGTGGGAGACGGGTCCGTTTCGCAGGGGACGTCCCAACTTCCGTCCTCTCTCTGCAAGCGGAGAATGGCGGCGACGGCTTTATCGCGGGCGTCGCGGAGACGCCGTTCCAGCGGATTCAAACGTCGAATTCCAGGTCGATCAGGTTTTGGCTGAGCGTCTTGAGCATGATTTTCGGCTGGGAAGATGGAAGGACTCGCGCAAACGTCGACCAGGCCGAATCGAGCGATTTCCGGGCGATCTCCCGGCATTCGGCGAACGCGCCAGATCGGCGGATGAGGGCCGCCGCCTTCTGCCTGTCTTCCGGCCCGTTTTCGCCCCGCGGAGCCCCGATGATTTTCGCCAGGCGCCGCCTGTCGGCGAGCGGCAGCCGCCGCAATGCCCGGCACAGGACTAGGGTCATCTTCCGGCCTTCGAGGTCCTCCTCGGCCTTTTTGCGCCATTCCGCAGAGCGGGAATAATTGAGAACATCGTCGACGATTTGAAAGGACGTCCCGAGCCGGCGGGCGAAGGCCGCGCAGGCCCGGCTGACGTCCGTCGGAGCGTCGGCCAGGATGGCGATGATCTTCGCCAAGCCCTCGACGAAGGCCGCCGTCTTGAGCTCGTACATCCGGAGGATTTGCCGTTCGAGCGACGGCTCGGCCAGCCATCGCCGGAGGGCGGCCGGAGTCATGTTCCGGCTCCAGGAGAGGTCCATGGCCTGGCCGAGATGAGCCCGGACGAACTGGGTCATGATGATGTCTTGGATCTCGAGCTTCTGGGCGTCGGAAAGCTTGAGGTGGGAAAAATTGAGGAGCGTCGGCAGGAAATAGACCGCGTTGGCGGCGTTGATCGCCGTGTCCTCGCCGAACCTCAAATGGATGCATTCCCGTCCGCGGCGGAGAAGGGATTTGTCCTCGATATCGTCGATGATCAGGGCCCCGGTGTGGGGGAGCTCGGCCATGACCGCGATGAGCCGCTCGTAGGGGGCCGTGTCCCGGCCGAGGGCGTCGAGAAGGATGAGTCCGAAAATCGGACGCCAGCGCTTGCCCTTGCGGTCGAGGAGGTCCCAGATCGGCCGTGACAGCATCTCGGTGATGACCTTCGGCGGTATGGAGTCGCGGGGCTCGCCGGTATAGGACCGGAGAGCGGCTTGGGTCATCGTCCGGGGAAAGAAGGCCGCCAGGTTGCGGTCGATCCGGGGGGCGAAGCTCGCGACGAGGTCGTCGAGCCGGAATAGATAACCGTAGCCTAAAAACTCCCCCCGCCCTCGGCCGGCGACGCGCCGGCCCGCCAAGCGGCCTTCGACCGTCCCGGCCCCTTCCCAGATCGCCCGGGCGAGGCCGAAGACGGGGACTTCCTGATCGTCCCGGATGGGCGTGAAGCGCAGCGCCGCGTCCTCTTCGGGGACCTTGATCGTCCAGGCGACCGGGTGCTTGATCGCGGTCCTCGGGCTTTCCCAAAACCGGAGGGGAACGGCGGCAAAATCGCCGAAGGAGCGGATCTCGCCGTCTCGCCCACGCCTGACCCCGTGGCGGCCGAGGACCTGCCGCGTTTGGCCGTCGAGATGCTCGATGAAGATCCAGTCCGAACCGTCCTCGAGGTTGAAGCCGAACCAGTTCCATCCGAGGACCCGGCCGCCGGCGGAGTTGGCGATGAGCCAATCGTAGTGGCCCCACTGATGGTCCAACCAGGCCGTCCCAGAGACCGGTTTTCCTTCGGCCGTGCCGCTGAGCTTCAAACGGGGATAAGTCCGGTAGGCCATCTCCGGCCGGAGTCCCGCGCCGGAATCGGGCGGCCGGATTTCAAAGCTTTGATAAGCCGGGATCAAGTCAAAAGCGAGCCGTCCCCGGCCGCCGCAGGCGGCGAAGGAAATCGAAAAGCCGCCGTTCCGCTCCCGGAGGGCGAACCCGTCCCAGGCGAGACGGAAAGGCGAGGTCCGGAAGGCCGCCTCATCGGCGGAGAGGCGGACCTCCCGCGGCGCGCCGTTTCTCTGGAGCTCCTCGAGAAAAGCCTGGATGAGACGGGGGTCGGCGTTGAGGTCGATTTTCTCCCGGCGGATGCGGCGGGCGACCCGGAGAAGGGGACGGTCGATCCGGCAGTCCGTGCCGACCTCTCCCGTCTTCCCGTCGAGATGGGCTTCGATCCGGGAGAACCCTCCGGCGACCTTTTTCCCCCCGAAGAAGAAATCCTGTTTGAAGACGGCGACCATGAAATGAGAGATCGGGCTTCGGGAAGAGGCGTATGAGCCGTGGACGAACCACCACTCGAGCCGCGGTCGGGCGGCCGAGGCGCCGGAAGTGCGCTGCGTCGTTGTCCTCTGGATCGAATTCATGGCCGGGACGCCGCGGGGGACCGGGAATCCCGCCTGCGTTTATAGCACAGCAGCCGCGGCCGGTCAAACGGCCCCCGGCCGCTTGACAGCCCCGTCGGGGCGTTCCATAGTAGGGTTCGAAGGCCGAGAATGGAATCCGTGGGCGTGATTTACCGGCGGAGGACGGATGATAGGGCGGATTTCGTCCGCCGAATCCTGGAGATCTTCCGCCCGGCTTTGGAAAAGGCAAAGCGGATCCTCGTCAAGCCGAACGCCGTCTCCGCCGAGCCCTACCCGACGACGACATCCCCCGAACTCTTGGCGGCCGTCCTCGGCGGCCTCCGCGATCTCGGCAAGGAGGTCGTCATCGCCGACGAGCCGGCGGTGGATGCGCGGCGAAAATCGGTTTTCTCCGGCCCGCTCGACGCCGTCTGCCGGAACTATGGAGGGAAGCTCGAGGCCCTCTCCTCGGCCGGGACCCGTCGCCTTCGGGCGCCGCGCCCCGGGGCCCGGCCGCTTCGGCTCTATCGGCTCGCCCTGGACTGCGACTGTCGGATTTCGTTGCCCATCCTTAAAGTCCATGGTTTGAGATCCGTCGGTTTCACCGGCGCCCTCAAGAACCAATTTTCCTTTCTTTCCCGGGCCGGCAAGATCGCCTGCCATATCGGCTGGCGGAATATCCACCGGGCGATCGTCGACGTCAATTTGATCGCCGGCCCCCAGCTTGTCATCCTGGACGCGATCGAGACCCTCCTCGGTGCGAACGAAAGGCGCCACGGCGGCCGACCGGGGAAGCTCGGAACCCTCCTCGCCGGAAGCGACCCGGCGGCCTTGGACCGGCTCGGATTTTCGATGCTGGCCGAGACGGGGGAGCCCAAGCTTTCCGGAAAATCCGCCGTCGACATCGGCTATCTCCGCTTGGCCGCGGCGGAGGGGTTGGGGTCGGATTCCTTCCGGGTCGTCGACCTCTAGGCGCTCCCGGCCGGGTGGCGGGGGAGCAGAAGGTCCGCGGCCTCCAGGATCGCCAACCGGGCGCGCGGGGCGTCCTTCGGCCATCCCCTCTCCCCGGCCTCCTCCAGGCTGGCGACGCGTCCGGCGAACGAGGGCAGCTTCAGCCGTCCCCGGTAAGGAGAGTAAAAAAAGACCCGGACTCCCGAGGGGAGGTTTTTTCGCGTCACGAGGTCGAACATCGCCCGCGACAAGGGCGTCATCTCTCCGGAACCCTCGGGGCATTCGGCCGCGAGGACGACCGCGCCTCCGGGTTTGACGACCATGGACGCGGGGACGACGAGTTTGAGGGCGTGGAAAGCGCTCGCCGACTCGGGAGGCTCGGCCGCGGCGAAAACAAGGTCGGCCTTGCGGGCGCCGACGTCGCCGACCGACCTGGCGAAGGAGACACCGGCCCGATGGGCGGCGACGAGGTCGCCGGCCACGACCGCTGAGACCCGGCGGGCCCCGTCGAAGACGACGTTGGCGCAGAAGACGCGGGGGAGAAGCCGGGCGGCGCGCTCGAGGTCCTCGCGGAGGGGATTGCCTTCGACGAGGCCCCAGCGCGCTTTGGGATGGAACATCAAGAGATGGTTGAGGGCGGTCGCCTCCGCCCCGGCCACTCCCGGGACGAGGCTTTTCGCTCCTCCCGAGAATCCGGCCATCGGGTGGGGGGCGATCGTCCCCAGGGCGATGACGAGGCGGGCCCGGGCGGCGAGGGCGTTGAGCCGGATGGGCTTGATGCCAAGCCGGCCGAAGAGGGGCACCGTGCCGACAAAGGCCAGGGAACGGGCCGGGGCGATTCCGTGGCTCAGGATGCGCTCAGCGCCGAAGCGGACGGGGTCGAGGCCGATGTCCCGGGGGGGATGGGGGCGATGGAGGGCATGGGCGATAAGGATATCGACCGGGCGACATCGGGCCCGGGAGAGAAGGCCGAGAAGGGGAGGCAAAAGCTCCGCGGCCGGGAAACGCCGGGATCTATCGGGAACAATGACGACAATGGGGCCGCCGGCTTCGGCCAACCGGCTCAAGGGCGGCGTTCCGAACGGGTGTTCGACCGCCTCGAGAAGCGCCGCGACGGGGTCGAGGGGAGGCCGTACTCTCGGCCTGAGGATTTCGACCTCCGCGTTCGGCGGCGCGGGGAAGAGAATCGGGGCCATCGCTTTATCTTACCCAAAAAAAGGATGGCCGGGGAAATGATTTCGCGGTAAGCTGTCTCCGTGGTCATCGTCCTCTTTCCCCTCCGGGCCGAGGCGCGGCCCTTCCTGAAAAAATTGCGCGGCCGCGCCGTGCCGGCCGTCACCCGGCGCGGCTCCTGCGAACGCTTCGTCTTCAAATTTGCCGGTCGGGAAATCGCCGTGATCATCACGGGAACGGGTCGCGGCCCCCAGTCCCTTCCCGAACTGGGCCTTGATCTTTCCAACGCCGAGGTCATCCTGGCCGGCGCGGCGAAGGCCCTGAATCCTCGACTCCGGGTAGGGTCCGTTTTCGCCGTGGCCTCCGTTAAGAGGGAAGGACATCCCGGGACAATACGCCTTTCTTGTCCGCAGGACCTTTCCCTGCCGGAAGCGACTCTTCTGACCTGCGACCGGGTCGTCTTTCGCGCGGACGAAACGGCCGACCTGGCGGATATGGAAGGATACCATGCGGCCGCGGCCTTTCCCGGCTTGACGATCATCCGGGCGGTTTCCGACCGGGACGAGGACCTGGAATTCCTGAACGACTGCCGCCGCGGCGGCCGCTTCCGTCCGGGAAGACTTCTTTGGAGATTGACGCCCAAGCGGGCGGTCGATCTCGTCCGCGTCCGCCGAAACGTCGGCCGGGCCGGCCGCAGGCTGGCCGAAGCCCTTTGGGACTACCTTGTTCGCAGGGACGCGGCGGATTGACAAAGCCGAGAGCCCATGCTAACAAGTGGGAGAGGATTTATCCGCGCAAGGAGGCTCTCATGTCGGCCAAAGCGAAAGCAAAAACGAAAAAGACGGCAAAGCCGGTGAAGAAGGCCAAGGCGGCCGCCCCGAAGAAGGCCGCTCCCGCTCTCGAGTGCAGGGTCTGCGGATACCGGGTCATCGTCGACCGGTCATGCGGCTGCGTCGAGGCGCACCCCCTGATCTGTTGCGGCCAGCCGATGGCCGAGGCCTAGCCTAGGCAGCCCTGCCGCAAGTCCGGTTCCGGCTCCATTTTTTTTCTGTTGCGCCCGTTTTCCCCCCAAAATCTGGGGGAGGCAAAAAACATTTGCCCTAGATGTGGTATTATCATAGAATAAGAGCGGAAGGAAGGGACAAGAGACGATGATCATCGCCGAGGTCGCTATTTTCCCGACGAGCGAGGGTTCGTCCGTCAGCCGGTACGTGAAGGAAGTCCTCCGCGTCCTCGAATCCTCGGGCCTCAAGACGCGGACGAGCGCCATGTCGACGGTCGTCGAGGCGCCCGACCTGGCGGCGCTTTTCGAGGTCGTTCGCCGGGCGGACGATTCTCTGGCGGCCATGGGCGTCGGTCGGATCCACATCGACCTCCGGGTCGATCATCGCCTCGATAAAGAGGCCAGCATGGCCTCCAAGCTGGCCGCCGTCGGCAAAAGCTGACCGGGTCCGCCGTCCGGCCGGGCGGCCTTTCCGTTTCTTGAAATGAAGGAGTCGCGATGAAAGAGGGGCTTGGTTTTTCCGAAAACGCCGTCCGGATCCTGAAATCCCGCTACTATCTCAAGAACGAGAAGGGCGATTTCATCGACAAGTCGCCGGCCGACCTCTTCCGCCGGGTGGCCGCTCATGTCGCGAGCGCCGAGCGGACGCCTCAGGATCGAACCCGCTGGGCCCAAGCGTTCTTCGAGGCGATGATAGCCCGGGATTTCCTGCCCAACAGTCCGACCTTGACCGGCGCGGGGCGGGACATGTGCCTCAGCGCCTGCTTCGTCCTGCCTCTCGAAGACTCCATGGAGTCCATCTTCACGACCGTCAAGAACGCGGCCCTCGTCCACAAGGAGGGCGGCGGGACGGGCTTCGATTTCAGCCGCCTCCGGGGGAAGGGGAGCTTCGTCCATCGGACCCAGGGCGTGGCCAGTGGTCCGGTTTCGTTCCTCAAGGTCATCGACGCGGCGACCGAGGCCGTCAAGCAGGGGGGAACGCGCCGGGGGGCGAACATGGGGATCCTCCGGGTCGACCATCCCGACATCGAGGACTTCATCCTCATGAAAAAAGACGGCCGGAGCGGGGGCAATTTCAATATCTCCGTCGCCGCGACGGACGCCTTCATGACGGCCGTCAAGGAGGGGACGACCTACGAGGTCTTCGATCCTTACAAAAGGAAGGTCATCGACCGCAAGGACGCCCGGAAGGTCTTCCGGATGATCGTCGAGTCGGCCTGGGCCATCGGCGACCCGGGCCTCATCTTCATCGACCGGATCAACAAGGCCAACCCGACGAAGGGCCTCGGGCCGATCAGCGCGACGAACCCCTGCGGCGAACAGCCCCTCCATCCCTACGAGTCCTGCAACCTCGGCTCGATCAACATCGCCAATTTCCACCGCCCCGAGAGCCAGGACGGCTTCGACGGAGACCGCTTCGGCCGGATAATCGACTTGGCCGTTCGTTTCCTCGACAACGTCATCGACGTCAACAAATACCCCCTCCCCGAAGTCGAGGCCATGTCCAGGGGGAACCGCCGGATCGGCCTCGGCCTGATGGGCTGGGCGGATCTCCTGATCAAGATGAAAATCCGGTATGACGCCCCCGAGGCTTTCGCCCTGGCCGACAAAGTCGGGGCGTTTCTCCGCCGAAGAGCGGCCGAGGCGTCCGCCGCCCTGGCCCGCCGGAGGGGGAATTTCCCGAACATCGCTCATTCCGTCTACAAGGGGCGGAAGATGAGGAACGCGACGGTCTTCACGATCGCCCCGACGGGGACGATCTCCCGGATCGCCGGCTGCTCCTCGAGCATCGAACCCGTCTTCGCCTTCGAGTTCACCTCCCGCATCCTCGACGCGGAGATCAAGGACCTCCATCCCCTATACGCGGAGTGGAAGACCGGACATCCCGACGAACCGGTCCCGGACCATTTCGTCACGGCCCATGAGATCCCCCCCGAGGGGCACATCCGGATGCAGGCCGCCTTCCAAAGGCACGTCGACAACTCGGTCTCGAAGACGATCAACCTCCCCCACGAGGCCTCCCTCAAGGACGTCGAGACGGCCTACCTCCTGGCCTACGACCTCGGAACGAAGGGGATCACGATCTACCGCGACGGCTGCCGCGAAGAGCAGGTCCTGACGAAGGGGGGCAAGCCTCCGAAGCGGCTCCCCGAGGAGCGGCCCGACACGCTCACCTCGACGACGGACAAGATCAAGACGGGCTTCGGCAACCTCTACATCACCATCACCTTTTTCAACCAGAAACCGTTCGAGGTCTTCGCCTCGATCGGCAAGAGCGGCTATTCGACCATGGCCGACGCCGAGGCCATCGGCCGCCTCATCTCCCTGGCCCTCCGGAGCGGGGTCGATCCCAAGGAGGTCGTCAACCAGCTCAAGGGGATCGGCGGCTCGGAGCCGATCTTCACCGAGGGAGGGCTTGTGACCTCGATCCCGGACGCCATCGCCAAGGTCCTGGAGCGGCATTTTGGGGAGGGGAAAAACGGCGCCAAGGATATGTTCCCGTCCGTCTGCCGGCAGTGCGGGGCGACTCTTCCGGACGAGAAATGCCCCGTCTGCCCCAACTGCGGCTGGAACAAGTGCTCCTGAGCGGTCAGGGTCCGGCTTTCCGGACGTCGCCGAAGACGGCGTCCCCTTGACGCCCGGCCTTAAATTACGTATTATTGATAGGGAATGTAGGAAATGGGTCGAAACGGGCCCCGGTGCTGGAAAAAAACTCCCGACCGGCATATGATAAGCCCATTCTCCAAAGGAGCAGTCGATGAAAGAGAAAGTTGAAGCCGCTTTGAATAAGGTTCGTCCCCAGCTCCGGATGGACGGCGGGGACGTCGAGCTCGTCGAGGTCGGCGAGGACGGGGTCGTCAAGGTCCGATTGACCGGGGCCTGCGGCGGCTGCCCGATGTCCCAGATGACCCTCAAGATGGGCATCGAGCGCATCCTCAAGAAGGAAGTCCCCGAGGTCAAGCAGGTCCTCTCCGTCTAAGACCGGCGGATGAAGCGGATCTATCTCGATCACATCGCTGCGACCCCCCTGGCGCCCAGCGTGCTCGAGGCCATGCTCCCGTGCTTCCGGGAGCATTTCGGCAATCCCCAAAGCCTTCATGCCGAAGGGCAAGCGGCGGCGACGGCCGTCGCTGTATCTCGCGAGGCGGTCGCCCGGCTGATTGGCGCCTCGGCCGGGGAGATTATTTTCACTTCGAGCGGGACCGAAGCCAACAACTTCGCTATCAAGGGGCTGGCCCTAGCCCATAGGGCCAAGGGGAGCCACATCGTCCTCTCGGCCGTCGAGCACCTTTCCGTCCTCAACGCGGCCAAAAGCCTCGAAAAGTCCGGCTTCACGACGACCCTCGTCCCCGTCGACAGGGAGGCCCTGGTCGACCCGGTCGAGGTCGAGAAGGCGATCCGGAAGGAAACCGTCCTCGTTTCGGTCATGCTGGCCAATTCCGAGGTCGGGACGGTCGAACCCGTGGCCGAAATCGCCAAGGCGGCCAAGGCCAGGGGAGTTCTCGTCCACACCGACGCGGTCGCGGCCGCGGGGAACATGCCGGTCGACGTCCGGACTCTGGGCGTCGACGCCTTGAGCCTGGCCGGAGACCAGTTCTACGGCCCCAAGGGCGGCGCGGCGCTTTTCGTCAGGAAGGGCGTCCGGATTCTTCCTCTGATCGACGGCGGAATCCAGGAAGGCGGCCGGCGGGGCGGGACCGAAAACGTCCCGGCGATCGTCGGCCTGGGGAAAGCCGCCGAGCTGGCCCTGGCGGCGATGGCGGAGCGCCAAGCCCGGATGGCCCGACTCCGAGACCGGCTGATCGACGGCCTCCTCGGCTCGGTCGACCACGTCCTCCTCTCGGGGTCCCGCGAAAGGCGCCTTCCTCATCAGGCCAGCTACTTTGTCCGCTTCGTCGAGGGCGAGGCCCTGCTCCTCAGCCTCGACCTGAAGGGCTTCGCCGCCTCGAGCGGCTCGGCCTGCACGTCCAAAGCCCTCAAGGCTTCGCACGTCCATCTGGCCATGGGCCTCGACCATGCCACGGCCCAGGGATCGCTTGTCTTCAGCCTCCTCGACACGACGACCGCCGAGGACATCGACGCCCTTGTCGCCGTTTTTCCGCCGGTCGTTGACAGGCTGCGGAAGATGTCCCCTCTCTACACCGAGTTTCTCAAGGAGAAAACGCCGTGATCTACACCGAGAAAGTCATGGACCATTTCGCCAATCCCCGCAACGTCGGGACGCTGCCCGACGCCGACGGCGTCGGGCAGGTCGGCAACCCCGTCTGCGGGGACATGATGACCTTCTACGTCAAGGTCAAGAACGGCAGGCTGACCGACGTGAAATTTCAAACGTTCGGCTGCGGAGCGGCCATCGCCGTCTCGAGCATGGTCTCCGAGATGGCGATCGGCAAGTCCTTGGACGAGGCCATGGCCATCACCAACGAGAAAGTCGCCGAGGAGCTCGGCGGCCTGCCGAAAAACAAGATGCACTGCTCCAACCTTGGGGCCGATGCCCTTCACCTGGCGATCAAGAATCATCAAGACCGGGCGGCGGGGGGGACGGCCAAGATCGCCGTGGCCGAAGAGGCCGGCCACGAGCACGAGGAAGAGGGCGAGGCCGCCGAACCGCGGGGAAAAACGGGGAAGTGCCCGTATTGCGACGGGCCTGTCGAGGGGCTCGAGAAGCTTTGCGAATGCGGGCGCTGTCATACCGACCTCGTGGAATGCCCCGCTTGCGGCCTCTACACGAGGGCGGGTGAGCCGGCCTGCACGCACTGCGGAGCGGAAATCAAGGCCGAGCCCAAATCCTAGCCGGCGGCCGAGACGATGGAGAACGACGACCTTCGGACCCGCTTCCGCGAGCTGGCCGCGGCCCGGAAGGCCGTCGTCCTGGCCCACAATTACCAAAGGCCCGAGATCCAGGACGCGGCCGATTTCGTCGGCGACTCGCTCGAGCTCAGCCAGAAGGCGGCCAAAGTCGAGGCCGGGGTCATCGTCTTCTGCGGCGTCCACTTCATGGCCGAAACGGCGGCCATCCTTTCCCCGCGGAAGACCGTCCTGCTCCCCGACCCGAAAGCCGGCTGCCCGATGGCCGACATGATCACGGCCGACGAGATGATCGCCTGGAAGAGGCGTTTCCCCGGCCGTCCGGCCGTTTGCTACGTCAACACCTCGGCCGCCGTGAAGGCCGAATGCGACGTCTGCTGCACCTCGGCCAACGCCTTGAAGGTCGTGGAGTCGCTGCCGGACTGGGAGGTCCTCTTCGCCCCGGATCGGAACCTGGCCGCTTGGGTCGCCCGCCAGACGGCCAAGAAAATCATCCCCTGGGACGGCTATTGCCACGTCCATCAGAACATCCTTGCCCGGGATATCCGGGAGAAGCGTAAGACATATCCGGAA
>VGJF01000078.1 GCA_016867585.1 Candidatus Aminicenantota bacterium
CGACGCTCTCGGCGGTCTGATGGGGGAATTGGCGGACGAGACGGGGATTCATTTCCGCCTCCTCAACCGAAGCCGGGGGGGCGCCGTCCAGGCGCCCAGGGCTCAATGCGACAAGGCCGCCTACCGCCTGGAAATGAAGCGGCGGCTTGAGGAAATCCCGCGCTTGACGGTTTTTCAAGCCATCGTGACCGACGTCATCATCGAAAGAGGCCGTGTCGCCGGCGTCTCTTGTCTCGGCGGCGCGGAATTGCGGGCCGGGGCGGTCATCCTCGCCCCGGGGACTTTCCTGGCCGGCCTCATCCATATCGGACTGAGCAATTATCCGGCAGGAAGGGCGAATGAGCCCGCGGCCGCCGAACTGAGCCAGGCCGTCAGAAAAGCGGGATTCAAGACTTTCAGATTGAAAACGGGAACGCCCATGAGAATCGACGGCCGTTCGATAGACTGGGGACGATTCGAACCCCAGGCCGGAGACGAGGTTCCCGTCCCCTTTTCCTTCCGAACCTTGCGAAATCTCGAAAACAAAATCGTCTGCTTTTCCGGATACACGACGTCTCGGACCCGCGAGATCATCCGCCGGAGCCTTGACAAATCGCCGCTATTCAGCGGAAAAATCAAGGGGATCGGCCCGCGTTATTGCCCTTCGATCGAGGACAAGGTCGTCAGATTCCCTCACCATCCCCGGCATCAGTTTTTCCTCGAGCCCGAGGGTTTGTTGACCCGGGAAGTCTACGCCAACGGGCTTTCCTCGAGCCTTCCTTACGAAGTTCAAGTCGAAATCCTGGAAAGCATTCCCGGCCTCGAAAAGGCGAAAATTCTCAGGCCGGCGTATGGGATCGAGTATGATGCCGTCATCCCGACCCAGCTCCTTCCGACCCTGGAGTCGAAGGCCGTCGCCGGTCTCTATCTCGCCGGCCAGATCAACGGCACTTCGGGCTATGAGGAGGCGGCCGCCCAGGGAATGATCGCCGGGATCAATGCCGCCTTGAATCTTCAGGGAAAACCGCCCTTCATCTTGAGGCGGGACGAAGCCTATATCGGCGTCCTCATCAACGACTTGACATCAAGGGGCGTCGAGGAGCCTTACCGGCTTTTCACGTCCAGGGCGGAACACAGGCTCGGCCTCCGCATCGACAACGCCGACCTCCGGCTGACGCCCTATGGCCGGGGATTCGGACTGATTTCCGAGGCCGGCTTCTCCGCTTTCGAAAAAAAGCGGCAACGGACCGGAAAAGTTCTCGATTCGCTGAGGAAAACGAAGATCTCCCCGGTCGGCGGGGACCGGATCACGGCCTGGGAGTATCTCCGCCGGCCTGAAATCAGGCTGGAAGATGTGCTAGAATACACCCGGATTCCGGAAGTCTTGACCGATGAGGAAACGCGCCATGTCGAATCCGAGGTCAAGTACGAAGGATATCTGAGAAAACAGGTCAAAGAAATCGCCAGGATCGACAAGTTCAGGAGCCTTGAAATCCCCGAGGGGATGAATTTCGAAAGCGTCCGCGGGCTGACCAGGGAAGCGGTCGAGAAGCTCGGCAAATTCAGACCGGAAACGATAGGCGAAATCGATAAAATCCCCGGCCTGACCCCGGCCGATGTCCTCAGCGTCTTTGTCCACTTGACGGGGAGGCGGAATCGGGCCGGGGCGGGCCGGAGTGTTCCACGTGGAACATCGGAAGAAAATGAGTAGAACCGTCGCCATAGCCAATCAAAAGGGCGGAGTCGGCAAGACGACGACGGCCATCAACCTCGCCGCCGCCCTGGCGGTCAAGAAACACCGGGTCCTGATCGTCGATTTCGACCCCCAGGGGATGGCGACGGCCGGTCTGGGCAAGGCCAAGGAAGCCGGGAAGGGCATTTATCAAGCCCTGATGAACGGCCGGGACATCATGGAGTCGATCCATGGCACGGCCCTCGACAACCTCTACTTATGCCCATGTTCTCCCGAGCTTGCCGGCGTCGAGGCCGAGCTCTTCAGCCTCGACCACAGGGAAAAAAAGCTCTGCGAAGCGCTCCTCAAAGCCAAGCCGAAGTTCCACTTCATTTTCATCGACTGCCCGCCTTCCCTGGGATTCCTGACGATCAACGCCCTCACCGCGGCCGATTCCGTCCTCATCCCCGTCCAAACCGAGTTTTTTTGCATGGAGGGAATCCCCGATCTTCTGAACACGTTGAATGTCGTCCGAACCTATTTCAACCCCGCTTTGAAAATCGAGGGCATCCTTTTGACCATGGTTGACGACCGGACCAACCTTTCTCGACAGGTCGCCGAGGAGGTCCGGAAATCCTTGAAAGGGATCACCTACACGGTCGTCGTTCCCCGAAGCGTCAGGGTGGCCGAAGCGCCTTCCTTCGGGAAACCGGTCGTCTTGTACGAGCCCCGCTCGAGAGGGGCCGAGGCCTATCTCAACCTGGCCCAGGAGTTCCTACAGAAATGAAGAAAGCGCTCGGCAGAGGCATCCAGGCGTTCATCCCAGAGGAGTACGGCATTTTGCGTGAGGAGAGGCTCGTCGAGGTCGAAGTCGACCGGCTCTCGCCCAGCCCTCTCCAGCCCCGGATGAAATTCGACCAACAGGCGATCGACGAGCTCGCCCAATCCATCAGGGAGACCGGGATTCTCCAGCCCATTGTCGCGGTTCCCGAGGACGGCGGATACAGAATCCTGATCGGAGAGCGGCGGTGGCGGGCGGCCCGGAAGGCCGGACTTCACAAAGTCCCCGTCCTTGTCCGGAACATCCCCAAGGAGCAGCAACTCGAGGTCACGCTGATCGAGAACCTGCAGAGGGAGGAGCTCAATCCCGTCGAGATCGCCCGGTCTTTCAAGCGCCTCGTCGATGAGCTCGGCTACACCCAGGAAGAAATCGCCGACCGGGTCGGCAAAGACCGGGCCTCGGTGGCCAATTACCTGCGCCTCCTCAAGCTCCCGCCTGAAATCCTGGATTTCTTGGGCGAAGAGCGGATCTCCATGGGGCATGCCCGGGCCCTGTTGAGCCTCGAAGATCCCAAAGTCCAGGTCGAGGCGGCGAGGAAGATCGTCAAGTCCGACCTGACGGTTCGGGAGGTCGAGGACTTCGCCGCCCGTCAGAAGAAGCCCGTCCTCCGGAGAAAAGCGAAACTCGATCCCGACCTCGAAGCCGTCCAAGAGGACCTCATCCGGCGGTATGGGACGAAGGTCGCGATTTCGGGAACGGCGAAAAAAGGCGAGGTCAAGTTCTATTATTTCTCCCTCGACGAACTGAACCGGCTATACGATCTCTTCAAAGGAGCGCGTTCATGAAAGACGTCAAGAAAAAGGAATGGGACGAGGCGAAAATTTCGGGGTACTTCGACGAGGGGTCGGAGTTCGACGGCAACCTGAAATTCCGCGGCTCCTTCAGGATCGACGGCGCTTTCAAGGGAAAAATCGATTCCGAGGCCGTTCTGATCATCGGCGACAAGGGGAAGGTTGAAGCCGAGGTCAAAGCGGGGTTCGTCGTCATCAACGGGGAATTCCGGGGGACGATCAACGCCGCCGAGCGGGTCGAAGTCCACGAGAGAGGAAGGGTATTCGGGACGATCATCGCCCCCAAGCTCGTCGTCGTCGAAGGGGCCTATCTTCAGGCCCATTGCCAGACTTCGGATTATGCCGGGGTCCCCCCCGGGACGGCCGATTCCGAGGAAAAGTGAGCTTGCCCGGGGCGCTCGGCGTCATTCCCGCCCGGTTCGATTCGAGCCGGTTTCCCGGAAAACCGCTCGCTCTCATCCTGGGAAAGCCGATGATCCGGTGGGTCTGGGAAGGGGCGCGTCGGGCGAAGACCATCGATCGCCTGGTCGTCGCCACCGACGACCGCCGGATCCTGGAAGCGGTCGAGGCCTTCGGCGGGGAGGCCGTGATGACATCTCCAGGCCACCCTTCGGGCACGGACCGCGTGGCCGAAGTCGCGGCGCGCTTCGAGGCGAGGATCGTCCTCAATATCCAGGGGGATGAGCCGCTCATCGAGGGCTCGACCCTCGACCGGCTCGTCGAAGTCCTTCAGGACCCCGGCTTGCCGGCCGCCTCCGTCATGGCCAAGGAGGCCGACCTCAGCCTTATCGGGGACGAGAACGTCGTCAAAGTCGTCGCCGACGAGTTCGGAAACGCCCTTTATTTTTCGAGGGCGGCCATTCCCTTCGGCGCTTCCGGCTTTTTTTACCGCCATATCGGGATCTACGGCTACCAAAGAGAGTTCCTGTTCCGATTCCGCGCCCTTCCGGTCTCGAGGCTCGAGAAGGCCGAGCGGCTGGAGCAGCTCCGGATCTTGGAATGCGGCCAGAGGATCAGCATGGTCGCGATCGACCAGCCGGTCTTGAGCGTCGATACGCCGCAGGATATAATCGGCGTCGAACGGTTCCTGGAAGAGAAAGGACATGGCTAAGTATATCTTCGTGACGGGCGGAGTCCTGTCGTCCCTGGGCAAGGGCATCGCCGCGGCTTCGATCGGCCGCCTCCTCGAAAGCTACGGCTTCAAGATCACGATCCAGAAACTCGACCCTTATCTCAACGTCGACCCCGGGACGATGAGTCCGTTTCAGCACGGGGAGGTCTTTGTCACGGACGACGGGGCCGAAACCGACCTCGACCTGGGCCATTACGAGAGATTCACGTCGACCCGGACGACGAAGTATCACAACTGGACGGCCGGGAAAATCTACGACATCATCATCCGCAAGGAAAGACGGGGGGAGTATCTCGGGAAAACGGTCCAGGTCATTCCCCATGTCACCGACGAGATCAAGACGGCCTTTCGGTCGGTCTCGGAGAACAACGACATCGTCATCGTCGAAATCGGCGGGACGGTCGGCGACATCGAAAGCCTCCCCTTTCTCGAAGCCACGCGCCAGATGCGGCTGGCCCTCGGCCCCGAAAACACGCTCTTCGTCCACCTGACGTTCGTCCCTTTCATCAAGACCTCCGGCGAGCTCAAGACCAAGCCGACCCAGCACAGCGTCAAGGAGCTGAGGGCGATCGGCATCCAGCCCGACATCCTCCTCTGCCGGACGGACCGGTTCCTGTCTCCGGAGATCAAGACCAAGCTTTCCCTGTTCACCAACGTTCCCGTCGGGGCCGTCATCACGGCCAAGGACGTCGAGAACATCTACGAGATCCCGCTCGTTTTCGCCGCCGAAGGGCTCGAGAAGATCATCTTCGGTCAGCTTCGGCTGTCCCCCAAACGCCGCGATTTCGGAAAATGGCGGGCCTTCGTCGGCCGGATGAACGATCCCCGGGGAGAGGTCAGGATCGGCATCATCGGCAAGTACGCCGGCCTCCAGGATTCCTATCTCAGCCTCAAACAGGCCCTCGTCCACGGCGGGGTGGCCCACGGTCTCAAGGTCCGGCTCGACTGGGTCGAGGCCGAGGATCTCGAAAAAGGCCGGCCCGATAAAATCCTGTCTTCCATGGACGGGATTCTCGTCCCCGGAGGATTCGGCTTCCGCGGCATAGAAGGGAAAATCAGGGCGGCCGGGTATGCCCGGGAGCGGAACGTTCCCTTCTTCGGGATCTGCCTGGGCATGCAATGCGCGACGATCGAGTTCGCCCGCAGCGTCGCCGGCCTCAAGCGGGCCCATTCGGCCGAGTTCGACTCCGAAGCCCCCCACAAGGTCTTCGTCAAGTGGCGCGAACTCAAGGGGATCACCGACCTCGGCGGGACGATGCGCCTCGGCCAGTATCTCTGCCGGCTCGAAAAAGGCTCATTTGCCTATAGGGCGTATCGGAATATGGAGATATGGGAGCGCCATCGCCATCGCTACGAGTTCAACTCGGAATACGAGAAAACCCTGGCCGCGGCCGGCCTGGTCTTCGCCGGCAAGAACCCCGACTACGGGCTGGCCGAAGTCGTCGAAATCGCCGATCATCCCTGGTTCGTCGGCTGCCAGTTCCATCCGGAATTCAAGTCCCGGCCGCTGCGGCCGCATCCCCTCTTTTCGGCCTTCATCGGAGCCTGCCATGCCCGCCGCGGCGAAAACGCCTGACCCCCCCCTCTTTCTCATCGCCGGGCCGTGCGTCCTGGAGACCCGGGCCCACGCCCTCGGCCTGGCCCGGAAGCTCCGGAAGATCTGCCGGGAGTTGGAGGTCCCCCTCGTCTTCAAGGCCTCGTTCGACAAGGCCAACCGGTCCTCCGTGTTCTCTTACCGCGGCCCCGGGCTCGAGGCCGGCCTGGAAATCCTACGGGCCGTCCGGGAATCGACCGGTCTTCCCGTCCTCTCCGACGTCCACGAGACCTGGCAGGTCGAGCGGGCGGCCGAGGTTCTCGACATCATCCAAATCCCGGCTTTTCTCTGCCGCCAGACCGATCTCCTTCTGGCCGCCGGCCGGACGGGAAGGGCGGTCAACGTCAAGAAAGGCCAGTTCATGTCCCCGGCCGAGATGGGCAACGCGATCGAGAAGATATTCAGCACCGGTAACGCCTGCGTCCTCCTGACCGAGCGGGGGACGAGCTTCGGCTACAACAACCTCGTCGTCGACATGCGGGCGATTCCGGCGATGAAGGCCCTGGGCGTTCCGGTCGTCATCGACGCCTCACACAGCGTCCAGCGTCCGGGCGGCGAAGGGACGGCCTCGGGCGGCGACCGGTCCTCCATCCCCGTGATCGCCCGGGCGGCCGTCGCCGCGGGCGCCGACGGCGTCTTCCTGGAAGTCCATGAAGATCCCGGTCGGGCCCCCTCGGATAAACATAACACATTGAAAATAAAAGAATTGCCTGGATTCTTGGAGTCGCTCCTCCGGATCCGGCAGGCGGGCTAGAACACAAGATATGCGAAAAGAAGACATCCTTCGGACGGGCCGGGAAGTCCTCGAAATCGAATCCCGGGCCGTGGCCGCCCTGGTCCCGAGGCTGGGAGACAGTTTTCTCGAGGCGGTCGAGCTTCTCGGCCGGACGAAGTCTCGGGTCATCGTCCTCGGGATCGGCAAGTCGGGTCTCGTCGCCCGGAAAATCGCGGCCACCCTGGCCTCGTGCGGCACGCCGGCGATGTTCGTCCACCCGGCCGAGGCGGGACACGGCGACCTCGGCATGCTCCTCGGCGGCGACGTCGTCGTCGCCGTCTCCTACTCGGGCGAGACCCGCGAGGTCGTCGACCTCCTCGACTTCATCAAGAGGCTCGGGGTGAAGCTCGTCTCGATCACCGGGGACCGGCAATCGCGGCTCGCCCGCGAAAGCGACATCGTCCTCGAGGCCCGGGTCGAAACCGAGGCCGGGCCGCACGGGATCGTCCCGACCTCGAGCTCCACGGCCGCCTTGGCTCTCGGCGACGCCCTGGCCGTCGCGGTCATGAAGAGGCGGGGGTTCAGCGAGCGGGATTTCGCCTCCGTCCATCCCCGGGGAGCCCTGGGGCGCCGCCTCCGCCGGGTCGAATCCCTCATGCACAAGGGCGGGCGGGTCCCGGCCGTCCGGCCGGAAACGCCCATGGCCGAAGTCATCGAGGTCATGACGGCCAAAACCTTGGGAATGGCCTGCGTCATTCGGGCCGACGGCCGGCTGGCGGGCGTCATCACCGACGGCGACCTCCGCCGGATGATCCGGAAATACCGCGGCTCCATCCTCCGGAAAACGGCCGCCGACGGCATGAGTCGGGAGCCGGTGACCGTGGCCAAAACCGACTTGGCCACGGCCGCCTTGAACCTCATGGAGCGGAAGCGGATCACCTCCCTCGTCGTCACCGGCCCGGCCGGCCGGGTCGAGGGGATCATCCATCTCCACGACCTCTGGCGGACGGAGATGTTTTGATGCGGGCCAAGGCGCGGGCCCGGCGGGTCAAGATGATCCTGACCGACGTCGATGGGACGCTGACCGACGGCCGTCTCTTCGTCCTTCCCGACGGCCGGGAGGTCAAGTCCTATCACGTCCAGGACGGGTTGGCCGTCCTCCTGGCCCAGCTGGCCGGCCTCAAGCTCGGGATCATCACCGGCAAGACGTCGGAAGCCCTCGAGCACCGGGCGGCCCGCCTCCGGATCGACGAGCTCCACCAGGGGGCCGTCGACAAGCTCCCCGTCTTCCGCCGGATTCTCGAGAAGCACGGCCTCTCGGCCGAGGAGACGGCCTTCATCGGCGACGACGTGGGCGACCTGGCCGTCCTCGGGGAGGCCGGGCTCGCGGCCGCGGTCGCCGACGCCCACCCGGCCGTCCTCCGCCGCGTCCATTACGTCTGCCGGAAAAAAGGCGGGGACGGGGCCTTCCGCGAGTTCGTCGATTTCATCCTCGGGGCCCAGAAAAAATGGGGCCTCGTCACCGAAGGGTTCTCCGAGATTTTCAACCGGAAGATCGACCGAGCCTAGATTCCCGAGGGAGGTGGCGGTGAACATCAATCCCAACATATTCCGCGAGTACGACATCCGGGGCATCGTTGACCGGGACCTGGACGCCGGCGTCGTCACGACCCTGGGGCGGGCCATGGGGACGTATTTCCGGCGTCAGGGACGGCGGACGGTCGCCGTCGGGAGGGACTGCCGCCTGAGCTCGCCCGAATACGCCCGGGCCGTCGCCGCCGGCCTTCGCTCGACGGGCTGCTCGGTCACGGACATCGGCGTCGTCCCGACGCCCCTCCTGTACTTCGCCTGTTTCCACAAGGGCCTGGAGGCGGGAGTCATGATCACCGGCTCGCACAATCCGCCCGAGTACAACGGCTTCAAAATGATGTCGGGTCAGGACACCCTTTACGGTCCGACGATCCAGGACCTCCACGGCATCATCCGCCGGGGCGACTATGAGACCGAGGCCGAGGGCGGCTTCGAGAGCCTCGACCTCGTCCCGGAGTACGAAGACCACATCCTCGGCCTCATCGCTCTCGTCCGGCCCCTCCGGGTCGTCGTCGACGCGGGCAACGGCACGGCCGGGGCGGTGGCTGTTCCCCTCTTCCGGAAGCTTGGCTGCGAGGTCATCGACATCTTCTGCGACATGGACGGCCGTTTCCCCAACCACCATCCCGACCCGACCCTGCCCGAGGCCATGGAGAGCCTCATCGCCAAGGTCCG
Source organism: Candidatus Aminicenantota bacterium (assembly GCA_016867585.1). Lineage (GTDB taxonomy): Bacteria > Acidobacteriota > Aminicenantia > Aminicenantales > UBA4085 > JAAZPG01. Next base: position 8,990 of record VGJF01000078.1, read on the forward strand.
GGAAACGCGGGCCGACCTCGGCGTGGCCTACGACGGCGACGGAGACCGGATCGGCGTCGTCGACGACGAGGGCCGTCTCATCTGGGGCGACCAGCTTCTCATCTTCTTCGCCCGGGACATCCTGGCCCGGCATCCGGGAGCTGCCGTCATCTCCGAGGTCAAGGCGACCAAGGTCCTCTACGAAGAGGTCGCCCGGCTCGGCGGCCGGCCGATCATGTGGAAGACCGGCCATTCCCTCATCAAGAAGAAAATCAAGGAGGAGAAGGCCCTCCTGGCCGGGGAGATGAGCGGCCACATGTTCTTCGCCGACCGATGGTTCGGGTTCGACGACGCCGTCTACGCCTCGGTCAGGGTCGCCGAGCTCCTCGCCCGGTCGACCGAGAAGCTCTCCTCCATGCTCGCCGGCCTCCCCAAGTCGTACACGACCCCCGAGATCCGCGTCTACGCCTCCGAGGAGGTCAAGTTCAAGATCGTCGACGAAGTCCGTCGCGATCTCGCCCGGCGGCACGAGACGATCGACATCGACGGCGTCCGGGCGATCTTTCCCAAGGGCTGGGGCCTCGTCCGGGCCTCCAACACCCAAGCCGTCCTCGTCCTGCGCTTCGAGGCCGAAAGCCCGGCCGACCTCGAGGCCATCCAGGCCGAGGTCAAGGGATCGGTCGAGCGGGCGATCCAGAAGCTCGAGCGGACATGAGAGGCCGGCCGGAGCTCCACGCCGTCATCATGGCCGGAGGGGTCGGGACCCGTTTCTGGCCCCTCAGCCGGAGAAAACGGCCGAAGCAGTTCCTGCCGATCACCTCGGAGCGGACGATGTTCGAGGAGACCGCCGCCCGCCTCCATCCTCTCGTCCCCCCCGTCCGGATCCACACCGTGGCCGACGCCTTCCAGTCGAGGACGATCCGCCGTCTGGCCCCCTGGCTTCCGGCGGAGAACGTCATCGTCGAGCCCCGGGGGAAGAACACGGCTCCGTCGCTCATCCTGGCCACGGCCCGGGTCCACCTTCGGAACCCGGAAGCCGTGGTCGCCGTCCTCCCCTCGGACCACTTGATCGCCCGCCCCGGCCTCTTCCGCCGCCGGCTCGCGGCCGCGGCCGAGGCCGCCGCCCGGGAGGACAGCCTCGTCACCTTCGGCGTCCGGCCGACGTTTCCCTCGACCGGCTACGGCTACATCCATTTCACCCGGCGCGGAGCGAAAACGCGGGGCGGCGAGATGTTTTTCCCCGTTCTGGAATTCCGGGAAAAGCCCGATCTCAAGACGGCCCGGAGGTTCCTCCGGAGCGGCGCCTATGCCTGGAATTCCGGGATGTTCGTCTGGCGGGCCTCGGTCTTCGCCCGGAAGCTTGAGCGCCACGCCCCGGGCTTTTTCCCCTTCTGGCTGAGAATGGCGGCGGCGTTGAAGAGCCGTTCCCGGACCGGCTTGGCCGATGTTTTCGACGACATCCCGGCTTTGTCGATCGATTACGCCTTGATGGAAAAAGCCGAGGGAACGCTCGTCATGGAGGGCGACTTCGGCTGGTCGGACGTCGGGGCCTGGTCCTCGCTGGCCGACATCTGGCCCCGCGACGCCTCCGACAACGCCGTCAGGGGAGAGGCCGCGGCCGTCGAGGCGGGCGGGAATGTCTGTTACAACCCCGGGAAGCTGACGGCCCTCGTCGGGGTGAGCGGCCTGGTGATCGTCGAGACCGGGGACGCCCTTCTCGTCTGCCGCAAGGACCGGGACCAGGACGTGAAAAAAATCCTCGAACTCCTCGGCCGGCGCGGCCGAAAACAATTCCTCTGAACCTCTCGATCTCCATGAGCAGGGGCCGGCCGCTCGAGTTCACCCGCCGGGTCCGCGAGGTCATCCGTTCGATTCCCCGGGGCAAGGTTGCCTCCTACGGGCAGGTCGCCGCCCTGGCCGGAGACGCCCGCCAGGCCCGGCAGGTCGCCTGGATCCTCCATTCGTCCTCGGTTAAGGAAGGCCTCCCGTGGCACCGGGTCGTATCCGCCCGGGGGAGGATTTCCCTTCCCCCGGGCCGGGGAGGGCGAGAGCAGCGCCGCCGCCTCGAGGCCGAAGGCGTGCGTTTCGGTCCGGGCGGCGCGATCGGCCTGGAGAGGCACGGCTGGGAGCGGCCGCCGGCTTGGAGGCGGGGGGCCCTCTCCCGCCTCGACCTCGACCGGCTGGGCGGGAAGGGCTAACCTAAGTTCGTCGGCGTTCTCTCCAGTTTGATTTATTTAGGGATACAAGACGTCGGATAGCCGAAGAGACGATGGCTTTCTTAATTCCTTCAGTAACAAGGATAGCTGGCTTTTTCTCAAATAGTTGACAGATGTCCTGCATGTTGGCTACTATATCATCCTACATGTTCCCCGGCGCGTCTGTGGAAAGAGTTCGAGGAGCCGCCATGAAGAAAGAGAACATCCCTGCCCTCATTCGGGAGCTTCGACAACGGCTTTATCTCACCCAGGAGCAGTTTGCCCAGAGGGTCGGCGTTACCTACAGCACCGTAAACCACTGGGAGAACGGCAAGCGGGTGCCGCTCCCTTTTCTCGTCAAACGACTCGTTGAGATGAAAACGGAACTGGATTCCCAGGAAGCGAAGTCCGCGCGAAAGAAAACGTGACGAAGAAAAACGACGGCAACCTCATGACCGGCGATGTGGTCTCGGGCTTGGAGTCCTCTGAGCTCGTCGAGATCCAACGCATCGCTCCATTCGGCGGCAAGACGCTGGTCGAGGGAGTCGGGCTCCAGTCCCGCCGGATGGTGAGGCGTCCGCTGGCCGCGGAGGAACTCGCGGCCCTCGTCAAGGTTCGCGGCCGACAGCATACGTTCGACGGCGATGCCGGGCTTTTTCTCCTCGGCGCCGAGGCAGAGCGCATCCGCATCGCTCACCAGTTCGACCCCCTCTTCGCGGTCAACTCCAGCATCGTTGACCCGCTACCTCACCAGGTCGAGGCCGTCTATCGGTATCTCCTTCCGTTGCCGAGAATCCGATTCCTGCTCGCCGACGACACGGGGGCGGGCAAGACGATCATGACCGGGCTTCTGATCAAGGAGCTGCTCTTCAGGGGAGTGCTTCAGAAGGTCTTTATCATCACGCCGGGCGGTCTGACGAAGCAGTGGAAGGAAGAGGAGCTCCAGGAAAAATTCGGCCTCTACGCGCGGCTCGTGAATCGCGCGTCTTTCGATGCCGAGCCGGGCCAGTTCTCCCGCT
>VGJF01000079.1 GCA_016867585.1 Candidatus Aminicenantota bacterium
GGCCATGGCCGCGCTTCCCGAGGCTTCCCCAAAGATGAATTGGCTCCGCGTGGCCGCCCCCTTCGTCCTCTTTTTCGCCCTCGTCCTAGCCGGCCGGATCCGGCCGTTCGATTTCCCGATCCTGGGCCTTCCCCTGATTTTCGCCGCCGCCGCCGTCCTGACCGTCGTCCTCTCGCCCCGCAAAATCCGGGTCTTCGAGGTCTCGCGGCGAACGGTCCACCAGCTTCTCCCGCTCGTCGGGACCCTGACCTGCGTCGGCGTCCTCGTCCAAATGATGACCCTGACCGGGGCGCGGGGCCTCATCGCCGTCACGGTCGTCACCCTCCCGGCCACGGCCGTCATCCTGACCCTTTTCCTGACGCTCCCCGTCTCCGAGGCCGTCCTCATGTGGGGGGCGGCCCCCGTCCTCGGCGTCCCTCTCGTCCTCCTCTTCAACACCATGAACCTCGACCCCGTCGTCGCCCTGGCCGGGATGAGCGTCATCTGGCCGCTCGGCGACGCCCTGCCGCCGACGGCCATCATCGGCCGCCTGACGGTCGAGACCGTGGGCCTGAATGCGCCGTACGGAAAGTTCCTGAAGCCTTGTCTCGTCCCGGCCGTTCTCATCATCCTCGTCGGAACCCTCATGGTCGTCTTCAGCAAAAAGCTCGCCTTCCTGACCGTGTTCTAGGAGAGCCGCGATGATCGTCACGATTTTGTACCATCTCCTCGTCGCCTACGTCGCCGCCCTGATGATCGTCAACCTCTGGAGGAGCCGGAAATGGCAGGAGGAAGCCCTCACCGTCATCGTCCTCATCCCTTTCCTCCTCCGCCTTCTCAGGTTGAAATAGCCATGATCCGGAAAACCGCCGTCCTGCTCCTCGGGGCCGTCCTGGCCGCTCTGGCCGGGACGAGTTTTTACCGCAGCCGGCATCTCCGCGAGCCCGTCGTCCTCGGCCCCGGCGTCAAGGAAGTCCGGCGCCTTTCCTCCTACGTCCCCAAACTCCGGGGGACGACGAACGACGCCAACGTCTACGTCCTCGAAGGGAAAGAGCCCGGGGGCGCGGTCCTCGTCCTCGGCGGCTCCCATCCCGAGGAGCCGGCGACCCGCCTGACGGCCTGGATTCTGGCCGAACAGGCCGAGGTCGACCGGGGGCGGATCTTCGTCGTCCCTTCGGCCAACCGGAGCGCGACGACCGTCACCCGGCCGAGCGGCGCCTATCCGCCCTCGTACGACATCCCGACGCCTTGGGGGAAGCGGACCTTCCGGATGGGCGACCGCTGGTCCAATCCCCTCGACCAATGGCCCGATCCCGAGGTCTACATCCACTACCCATCCCGCCAGAACCTGGCCTACGTCGACATCCGGAACCTCAACCGCTGCTGGCCGGGACGGCCGAACGGGACCCTGACCGAGAAAACGGCTTATGCCCTGACCACGCTCATCCGGGAAGAACGCCTCGATCTCGTCATCGACCTCCACGAGGCCGAGCTCCAATATCCGGTCATCAGCACGATCGTCGCCCATCAGAAGGGCCAGGACCTGGCCGCCTTGGCCTCGATGATCCTCTCCGGCGAGGAGTTTCACATCGGAGTCGAAAACTCCCCTCCGGCCCTCCGGGGGCTCTCCCACCGGGAAATCGGAGACCACACCCAGGCCATCCCCCTGCTCTTCGAGACGCCCGAGCCGTTTCTCGACGCCACCCGGGGACGGACGGACGTCCGCCTTCTCCTCGAAGGCAAGGATGATTTCGTCGTCAGGGCCGGACGCCGGGGCCTCCTCTTCGAAAAGATCGACGAGAAAGGCTGGCCGATCGACGTCCGCGTCGGCCGGCACTGCTCGACGATCCTGACCGTCCTCGAGGTCTGGTCGGAAGACAATCCCGGACGGGCCGTCGAGCTGCGGGGCCTTCCCCGATACGCCGAAGTCATCGCCAGGGGGACGGGGGCATTCCTCCGGGATCCGTCGACGGCGGGCCCCGGCGGCCTGGCTTTCGAATAAAGCCTTGCTTCCCGGTCCGCCCGCGAAGATAATGAATCCATGAGAACTTTTCCCGCCATCGGCCTCGGCGTCCCCGAAATTCTTCTCCCCCCGCCCGGAACCGACCTCTCCAAATGGGCCGTCATCGCCTGCGACCAGTACACCTCCGAGCCGGAATACTGGGATCGCGCGGCCGCGTTCGTCGGCGACGCGCCCTCCTCCCTGCGCCTCATCTTTCCCGAAGTTTACCTGACGGCCCCGGACGCCGAGGCGAGGATCGCCGGGATCCGGAAATCCATGGACGCCCTCATCGCCCAAAATTTCTTCGAGGCGGCCGAGGGGTTCGTCTACGTCGAGCGAAAAACCGGGTCCGGCGCGCGCCAGGGCCTCGTCGTCTGTCTCGACCTCGAGGCCTACGACTTCCGCAAAGGCTCGGCCGGCCTCATCCGGGCGACCGAGGGGACGATCATCGAACGCATCCCCCCCCGGGTCAAGATCCGCGACGGCGCCCCGCTCGAGATCCCTCACATCATGGTCCTCATCGACGACCCCGAGGGCTCGGTTCTCGGGCCGCTGGGGCGATCGAAGAATGACCTGACGCTCCTTTATGACTTTGAGCTCATGATGGGGTCCGGCCGGCTGGCCGGATACCGGGTGCCTCCCGGCCCGCTCGAGGAGACCGTGACCGAAGCCCTGGCCTCCCTGGCCCGGCCCGAGGCCTTCGCCTCTCGCTACGGCCTTTCCCCGGGAACGCCCGTCCTCCTCTATGCCATGGGCGACGGCAATCACTCCCTGGCCACGGCCAAGGCCATTTGGGACAAGACAAAGGCGGAAGGCCCGGCCGCCCCGGCCTCCTCGCCTCTCCGGTACGCCCTCGTCGAGCTCGTCAACCTTCACGACCCGTCGCTCGTCTTCGAGCCCATCCATCGGCTCGTCTTCGAGATCGCTCCCGGCCGCAACCTTCTCGAGGAAATCCACGCCTTCTACGGAGGGCACTGCCGCTACTCCCCGAGCGGCGGCTTTCGGGCCATGCGCGACGAGGTCGACCGGCAGCGGGGCCGGCCGCACAAGATCGGGATCGTCGCCGCCGGAGGCAGCGGGATCCTCGAGGTCGCGGCCGAAGGCTCGAACCTCCCCGTCGGCACCCTCCAGACCTTCCTGGACGCTTTCATGAAGACCGGAGGGGCCCGAGAAATCGATTACGTCCACGGGACCGAGGCCCTGGAGACGCTGGGCGAAAAAGCCGGAAACCTCGGCTTTTATCTTCCGGCCATGCCGAAAGACGGCCTCTTCAAGACCGTGATCCTCGACGGCGCCCTGCCGCGGAAGACGTTTTCCATGGGCAAGGCTTGGGAGAAGCGTTTCTACATGGAAGCCCGGCGGCTCAGCTGAATCAGGCCGGCCAGAGCCCCGAGGAGATAAACCGCCAGGACGACCGGCCGGGCGGTCGGGCCCCGGCCTGAGACGGCGCCGCCCCACTCTTGGCCGGGCGCGGGCAGGGGAACCGGGTCCCAAGGCAGCCCGAAACGGTCGGCCAACCCCTTGACGAACAGGAGATGGATGACCGGCGTTCCCCGAAGGGACATCTCCTGGATCAGGCCGCGGCGTTCCGGCGGGGGGATCGGCATCTTCCAGTTCAGGCCGGGCTTGAGGGCGAGGACTCCGGCGTCGGTTCCCATGTTGACCCAGCTTCCCCCGACATTGACGAAGGCCTTGAGAGGGGCGCCCTCGGCGGCCCGCTCGAAAACGTCGAGCCGGGCGGCCACGTCGGACGGGAGGTCCGGCCGGACAAGAAGAGGGATTCCGGCCGACCGGGCCTTGGCCTCGAGGACGGCCCGGCCCCGGGGCGACATGTCGCGGCCCGCGTCGCCTTCTCCTCCGACCGAGGCGGCCAGCGGTTTCGCTTCGACGATCCCGGCGGCCTCCAGACAGTCCGCGATTTCAAGCCAGGTCCATCGGGGGTCGTTGGCCCCCCAATTCGATGCCCCCAGGGAAACGACGGGGAGGGGGCGAAGTTGCATAGCCTTGGAAGCGGCCAGCGTCGCCAGGATCAGCCCGGGGAACGAGCTCGAAGCGCCGACGGCGACGGCGTCGCCCGCCTGGAGGCCGGCCTCCCGAAAAAGAAAGACGAGGGCCGCGGCGAAGTTCGGGTTCGTCGTCGTCCGCTTGGCTTCGAGATGGCCGGGGGACGTCGTGATCGGGGAATCCGAGAGGCCGATGAGGCCCGTCCGGTTCGGATCGGAAACCGGATCGATGGGGATCCCTCCGGCCTCCCGGCAGGATCGGATCGCGGCCAGGGCCTCGGCCATGAGGCTCGCCGCGGAGAGGGCCTCTCGGTCCGCGGGCCAAGCCCAACCGGCCGGAAAGAAGCGGAGGGCGCTCCACCCGCAAAGGCTCCACAGGCCGAGGAGGATGACGAGACGCTCCGCCCCGGCCCGCCCGGCCCGCCGCTTCTTCATCGGATTCCCACCCACTTCAAACATTCGACCAGGGCATAGGTCAATAGCGTGGCTGTCCCCGCCGAGGCCAGCGTCGCCCAGAATTTCTGACGGGAAAGGTTGTTGGCCAGAAGACCCGGGACGACCCAGCCGATGACTCGCAGGTCGAGAGGGGCGGCGAGGAGGCGGGGCCAGAAAAAAATCCACAGCTGGCTGAAAAAGGCGCCCAGGAGAATGACGAGGACGAAGCGCCGCCGTCCGTAGAGGAGAAAGCGGCGGGAGGCCAGCCGGGAAATCCCGAAAGCCAGAAAAGCGGCGGCCAAGGTCGCTCCGAGCCTTCCCGGCTGGTCGAGATAGAGGGCGAGATACGCGGGGACGATCAAGCCCCCGGGGACGAGCCCCGTGACCTCGACATAGAGCAGGGCCACGGCCAAACCGACGAGAATGGTCGTCGTCATTCCGGCCTCCCGGCCATCGCAGACCAGGTCTCGACGAGGGCCGCTCCAAGTCCGACGATATTGCCCAAGCCGACGACCTGGGCCTCCCCCGCGGCCAGCGGCCAGAGTCGACCCATGATCGATTCGGGGTTTCGGGAGCCTACGGCCATGACCTCGACCTCGGCGCCCCGACGCCGGCGGCACGCCCGGGCCGCGGCCGGGGCCCCTTCGCCGATGAAAACGAGGCTCGAAAAACCGGCGAAAAATCCGTCCCGAAAAGCCTCGAGCCACTGCTTTGTCCTGTCGGCCCGGTCCGACCGGAGGGCGAACAGCGCGATCCTCCCTTCGGGCTCAAAGGGAAAACGGCTCTCCAGAGCGGCCAGAATCCGGGCCGACGACTCCGGTTCGTTGGCCGCGAAGGCGTTGACGAAGCGCCAGGTCTTGCCCGAAAGCGGCGAGGGAAGGCAGAAGACGGCCAGGCCTCCAAAATCCGGCTTGGCCCGGGCGATCCCCCGCCGGGCCGTCGCCTCATCCACCCCCAAGGCCTTCGCCACGGCCATGGCCAGGCGGACATTCTCGGGAAAGAGGGCTTGGTCGTCGGAGCCGGGAACAGGCCGGAGGACGGCCCTTCTCGCCCGGGCCCGGTTTTCAAAGACGGGGAAGGACTCCTCTTCGGGGACGAGGACGGTCGCTCCCCGGGAAATCGCCGCGGCCAGGGACTCGGCGATTCCGGCCTTGCCGTCGCCCATCTCTTCGACATGGTCGAGGCGGACGTTGGTTATCAGGAGAAGCCCGGGGGCGAAAATCCGTTCCGACTCGACGGCCAGGTATTCCGGCCGGATGCTCATCATCTCGGCCACGACGGCCTCGGCGCCGAGACCCGCCGCCAGGGCCAGGACCCGCTTCTGTTCGAGGACGGACGGGGGGCCGAGGCGGACGATTTCGCGCTCCTCGCCGTCTGGGAGGATCAAGACGGGTTTCGACCCCGTCGTCTTGGCCAGGACCCGGCGGCCCGACTCGCGGAGGATGGAGGCGACGAGTCTGGCGACGGTCGATTTCCCCCGCGTCCCGGCGACGCAGACCCGGAGGGGGACTTTTTTCCGGAAACGTTCGAGCCGCCGCCGTTCGGCGGCCAGGCCGAGAAGGAGGAGCCCGGCCGCGATTCCGGCCGTCCAGACGATGTCCACCGGGCTATTCTAGGGCTTTCCTGCCGCCCAATGCAAAGCCGGTTTCTCCCCATCCCGCCGGCCTCTTGAGCCGGGGAAAAAAGTGTGACATAATCCGGCCGCTTTCTCCTTCGGAAAGGAGGGAATATGGCTCGCTCTCGAATCATCCGCTGGGCCATGGCGGCGGTCGTCATTCCCATCGTCTTCGCCGGCTGCGCCCCTTCGCTCGTCCCCTCGGGCTTTATTTTCCTGGGGAGCCGGGAGGTGAACTTCGGGGGGGTCGACCGCGATTCGATTTCGATTCCGCCGTCCAGGCCGGAAGTCCGCCGGCTCGTCGTCGTCGCCAAAATGAACCCCGTCGAGGTCTTCAACATCCGGGTCGAGTTCGCCGCCGGCGGCTCGTTCGACGCGCCTTCGGCGGTCCGGCTCTTCCCCGGCCGGGACCGGATCCTGATCGACCTGCCCGGCGACGCCCGCCGGGTCAGCCAGGTCGTCTTCCGCTACCGGAAGCTTCTCAACACGGCCCGCCGGGCCGTCGTCGAACTTTGGGGAAGATAAACAAGCGGAAAATCCCCAAAAAAAAGAGGCGGAAGGTTGGGGCTTCTTCCGCCTCTCCACTGAAAGGAAGAGAGTTGAAGGATATATGGGAAGGCACTTTTAAGTGCCGCTTATAATACAGCAATTTCCGTGCCAATTACGTCGAAAAGAAAAAGGCCGTTTTTCGCCTGATTTCCGCCCTCCGCGCCTTTCGGCGGGGCGCCCTTCGGCAAATTTGCTTTACGGTCGGTTGAAAAACCCTTACACCCGGCGGCGGGCGAGATGCTCGACCCCCTCGAGAAGCCGGTCGACATGCGCGGTCGAAACGAAGATCGGGGTCGAAACGCGGATACCATAGGTCCCCGCCTCCCGGTTCCCGACCGTCCGGACGACGAGGTTGTATTTTTCGCGGACATAATCGACGATCTTGGCGGCCTCGACGCCCTCCAGGGAGAAGACGGTCAGGCCGGCGCTGAGATAAGGGTCGAGCGGAGTATGGATCCTCGCTCCCGGGATTTTGCCCAAGCCCTGCTTGAGGCGGGCGGCCAAGACCTTGATCCGGCGCTCGATCCGGTCCCGTCCGATCCGGTTTTGAAAGTCGACGGCTTCGCCCAAGGCATGGACCATGGCCTCCAGGCGCTGTCCCGAGGGGTCGAATTTGCGGGCCCCCGAGGCCGCGTCCCAGCCGCTGGAGACGACGGTCGGCCAGAGCTTGTCCTGGACGTCCCGCCGGACGAAAAGGAGCCCGATCCCCGTCGGCGAGCCCATCCACTTGTATGGGCTCGAAGCCCAGAAATCGACCCCCAGGCTCTTCATGTCGAGGTGCATCATCCCCGCCCCGTGGGCGCTGTCGGCCAGGACGGGAACCCCTTTCTCGTGGGCCATCCGGCACAGCTCCTTGACCGGAGTGATGAGGCCGGTGATGAAGATCGTATGGCTGAGGGCGATGAGCTTGGTCCGGGGCGTGACCTCGGCCGAGAACGCCTCGACGACCGCCTCGACGCTCCGGGCGGCCAATCCCAGCTTGGCCTGCTTGACCACGATTCCGGACCGCTTCTCCCGGAGCTTCAGGGGACCCAGCATTCCCGGGTGCTCGAGGTCGGAGATGAGAATTTCGTCCCCGGCCTTGAAATCCAGGCCGTTCAGGACGAAATTCAAGCCCTCGGTCGTGTTGCTCGTCAGGGCGAGCTCGTCGGGAGAAGCCCCGATGAAGGCCGCGGCCTTGGCCCGGATCTCCTCCCGCTGTCCCGGCAGGAAATTGTAGACGTCGTAGGGATGGCTGGCCTGGAGGCGGGCGACCCGGACGAAGGTGTTGAAAACGGGGCGGGGCATGGGTCCGACCGTCCCGTTGTTCATCATGACCAGATCGTCCTCGAAGAGGAACTGCCCGGCCACGGCCTCCCAGTAGCGCCCGTCCGGGGCGTCGTCCTCGGGATATTTCCGGTTCAAGGACGCGATGGCCTGATAAACCCCGGCGTTGGCCTCGGCCAGCACGGCGGCCGAGACGGCGGACCCGGCGAAAAGGCGCCGGAACGCCTCGCGCCGGCCGATGGATCGAGAATTTGGCATAATGCGGCCCTCCTCCCGCCATTATAGCCCACGACGGGGCCCGGCTCCAAAGGGAAGGACGCCGGCTTCCCCGGTGAGGGAGCGCCGGGCTTCAGACGCGCATCTGAAGGGTCTCGATTTCCTCTTTATGAAGGAGATAATCGATCGAACGATTGAGGGCGTTGAGGTCGAGAGGCTTGGCGAAAAAGTGGCCGATCCTCAAGCGGGCCAGAAGACCCGGTTCGATGAGCTCGGCATGGGCGGAAATCAGCATGGCCTCGCCCCGGAACCCCTGCTCCCTCATCCGGGCGATGAGCTCGACGCCGGTCATGTCGGGAAGCCGGAAATCGACGATGAGGAGGTCGATCGACGACCCCTTGAAGCGGGCCAGGGTTTCCTGGGCGTCCTTGGCGAGATAGACTCGGTATTTTTTGTTGAGGATCAGAAAGAACGTTTTCCGGATCGACTCTTCGTCGTCGACGACGACAATTTTTTTGCCTAACATGTTCCTGTCCTTTCTCGCGTCCATCCCCTCTGGAGCAGGAATCGTGCCAAGTCGAAGCCCGGTCGAAATCCTTCCGATTCGGCCTCCGGCCGGAGACGGCCGGCTTCGGTCCCGGAAAGGGCTTTTACGGGGCGTGTAAAAAAAGAGGACACGTGTCCGGTAAAACGCCTCAGACCTCGAGGTTGTAGTCCTTGATTTTCTTGTCCAGGGTCGGCCGGCTGATCTGGAGGATCTGGCTGGCCCGGGTTTTCGACCCCTTGACCGCCCTCAGGACGTGCTGGATGTAGTCTCTCTCCACGGCCTCGAGCGAAACGAGCTCCCGGGCGAACGCCTTCCGGTCATCAAAATCGAGCGGCAGATATTCCAGGAGGACGACGTCCCCCTTGGCCAGGATGACGGCCCGGGTCAGGGCGTTCTCCAGCTCGCGGACGTTCCCCTTCCAGGGCTGCTCCGCGAGAAAAGCCATGACCTCGGGTGGGACCTTGCGGACATTCTGCTTCAGCTCCCGGTTGATCTTTTCGAGGAGATAGCCGACGAGCTCGGGGATGTCCTCCTTGCGGTCCCGGAGTGGCGGGAGGGTGATTTCGACGACCTTGAGCCGGTAGTAGAGGTCCTCCCGGAACTTCCCCGCCTCGATGAGGGACCGGAGGTTCTGGTTCGTCGCGGCGATGATCCGGGCTTCGGTCTTGAGGACCTTCTCCCCGCCGACCTTCATGAAATCCCTCGACTCGATGACCCGGAGGAGCTTGGACTGGAGGTTGGGCGAGACGTCGCCGATTTCGTCCAGGAAAAGGGTGCCCTTGCCGGCGATCTCGAACTTGCCCTTCGTCTCGCAGACGGCGTCGGTGAAAGCCCCCTTGACATGGCCGAACAGCTCGCTTTCGAGGAGGGTGTCCGAAATGGCCGAGCAGTTGATGACGATGAACGGCTCATCGCGCCAGGCGCTGTTGTAATGGACGGCCTTGGCCACGAGCTCCTTGCCCGTCCCGCTCTCGCCCTCGAGGAGGACGTTGGTCCGGGTGACGGCGACCGAGCCGATGAGCTTGAAGACCTCGCGCATCTGGGGGGAGCGGCCGATGATGTTGTCGATCGTGTACTCTTTCTGCCTCTCCGCGACGAGATAGCTGACTTTTTCTTCGAGGGCCTTGACCTGGAAGGCCTTCCCGACGGTGAAATCGAGGGCGACGAAGTCGAGGGGCTTGACGAGGTATTCGAACGCCCCCCGCTTGACGGCCTCGACGGTCGTTTTCATGTCGTCATAGGCGGTCATGATGACGACCCGGGAGCGGTTCCCGAGATCCTTGATCCGGCTGAGGACTTCGAGGCCGTCGAGGTCGGGAAGCCGAACGTCGAGGAGGACGAGGTCCGGGCCCATCTCGGCCTGGAGGGACAGCCCGGACTGCCCGTCTTCGGCCGTCCGGACCTCATAGCCTTGGCGGGCGAGATGGGACGACAGGGTCTTCCGGATCAACGGGTCGTCGTCGATGACGAGAATGGATTTCATGTTTCCCCCTCGACGGGTATTTCGATTTCAAAAGCCGCTCCCGGCCCCGCTTGGGGGACGATCCTGATCGTCCCCCGGTGGAGCTCGATGAGCTTGCGGGCGTTGGCCAGGCCGAGGCCGAACCCCCAGGGCTTGGTCGTATAGAACGGCTCGAAGACGGTCTCCCAATCCTTCTTGGGAATGCCCGGGCCGTCGTCGGAAAGGAGAACCCGGAGCGAGCGCCGGCCGCCGGCCGTTTCCTCCGAAACCCGGAGGGCGACCCGCCCCCTCTCGCCGACGGCCTCGGCCGCGTTGCGGAGGAGGTTGAGGAAGACCTGGCGCATCCGGTCGCCGTCGACCTCGACTTCGGGCAGTCCGGGGGGGACGTTCTTGGCCACGGCGATCCCCTTCTCGACAAAGAGGTCCCGGAGCTGCTTGACCGACTCGTCGAAGATCTGCTCGATCGAAAACCGGGCCTTTTGGAGCTCGGTCGTCCGGGTGAAATCGAGAAGCTCCTTGATGAACTTCTCGATCCGGGCGATCCCCTCCTGGCAAAGGAGGACGTGCTCCCGCTCGGTCGGCGAAAGCTCCCGGTCCGCGGCGACCTTCTGGATGTTGAGCTTGACCGAAGTCAGGGGATTGCGGATTTCGTGGGCGATCGTGGCCGTCATCCGCCCGATCTGGGCGAGCTTCTCGGACTGGACGAGGCGCCGCTGGGCCTCGGCCATCTGCTCTCGGGCGGACAGGAGTTTTTCGGTCATGGCGTTGAAGGACCGGGCCAGGTCGCCGATTTCGTCCCCGGAATCGACCGGGATGCGGTGGGCGAAATCCCCCTTGGCGATCCGGACCGTCCCCTCGACGAGCCGCTGGAGGGGGCGGGCGATGCGCCGGGCGAGAACGGTGGCCCCGGCCAGACCGAGGAGGAAGCCGCCGAGACCGATGAGAATCAGGGCCAGGCGGGTCCTCCGGATCGCCGATTGGACGTCCTCGAGCGAAAGCCCGACCTTGACCGACCCCCATTTCAAGGTGGTCCCTTCGGCGAAAATGGGGACTTCGACCTCGAGGACGAGACGGACCCGGCCGCCCAGCCAGACCTCCTGGGCCCTGGCGAAAGCGCTCTCCGACCCGACCTCCCCGGCCAGGCGGCTCGGGCCGTAGATTTCGGCCCGGTCGGCGACCCCGGCGTTGTAGGCGATCGGGGTCGCGTACCGGTCGTAAAAAACGGCATAGAGGAGGTTGTCGTCGACCTGGCTCTCGATGTTCCGGAGGATCCCTTCGATGTCCCAGGCGAAAAGAAGCTGGAGATTCCGGTCGGCGAGATTGCGGGCGATGAGGACGGCCTTGGCCCGGGACTCCTCGGTGATCACGGCGATCTCGCGCTGTTCGACGAGCCGGAGAATGGCCATGACGAGGACGACGAGCAACAGGGTCGTCCAGGCCAGAAACCGCTTTTGGAGGCTGATCCGGAGCTTCACGGCCGGGGTTCTTTCCGGTCGAGCCAAACGGCCTTGAGATTCAGGTAGTACAAACCCAGGGCCGGAATCCTGAGGCCCCGGACCGACGTCTGGGCGGCGATCCGCTGCTCGTTCGAATACAGGGGCACGGCCGGCATCTCCTTGCCGAGCCTCTTCTCGATGGCTTGGAACATCTCCAGGCGGCGGGTCCGGCTGGGCTCGACGAGGGCGCTTTTCAGGAGGGCCTCCAGCTCGGCGTCGGCGTAGCCATGGATGGCCCGGCCGAAGGCCGCCGGCCCGGCGAACAAATGCTGGACGACGTTTTCCGGATCGGGGAAATCCATCGGCCAATCGACCTTGACAAGATAGGGCCGCCGCTCGCTCCGCAATTCCTCGAGGTTGCGGTAGAAGACCAGACCGAGGCTCAGGCCGACGGCCGCGAGCTGGCGCTCGAGCTCCCGGTAAAACCGGAGGCCATCTTCGCTCCGGGGAGCCTCCAGATAGAGAACGACGGGCGGAAACGGCTTGCCGTAGAAAAAACCTTCTTCCTCCAGGATCCGGCGGGCCTG
>VGJF01000080.1 GCA_016867585.1 Candidatus Aminicenantota bacterium
ATCAACGACTACGCTAAGGCAAACAAGAGGAGCTGGAAGTGCGATCGGTACCGGATCGAGGCCAGCATGAAGCCGTTCTTCGGCCAGTACGAGCTCCAATCCGTCACGCCGCTCGTCATCGAGCGCTATCGCGCCGGCCGATTGGACAAGGGGATCTCCCGGTCGAGCATCAACCGGGAGATCACGATCATGAAGAGGATGTTCAATCTGGCCATCGACTGGAGCCTGACCGACTCGAATCCCTTCGTTAAGGTGAAGCTCTTCTCCGAGAAGGACACCCAGAAGGAGCGAATCCTTGAGGCCGAGGAGGAAGGCCGGCTCTTTATGGCGTCCCCGTCCTACCTGAAGCCGATCTTGCGCATGGCCCTTCATACCGGAATGCGTAGGGGAGAGATTTTCAACTTACGGTGGAGGCAAGTCGACCTCGAAAAGCGCGAAATCGCTGTCCTTCAGACCAAGAGCGGGAAGAACCGCATAATCCCGCTGAACGAAATTTTGAGGGTCGAGCTGGCCGGGTTGAAGAATCGGCAGGACAAAGGAGAGTTCGTCTTCGCAAACCCAAAGACCGGCCTGCCTTATACCGAGGTCAAGAAGAGTTTCAAGGGCGCCTGCAAGAAAGCGGGGATCGAGGATCTTCGTTTTCATGATCTCCGGCACACCTTCGCGACGCGGCTCATCCGGGCGGGAGTGGACATCATCACGGTCAAGGAGCTCCTGGGCCATTACAGCATCCGCATGACCCAGCGTTATACGCACTCGAACCAGCTCCAAAAGAAGCTGGCCGTGGAACGATTGGCCGGAAACAAGCTCGAAATGGGCTCGGAAGGTCCAAATCTGTTACATATTTGTGACGCGGCGCCGTCGGTCGAAATCGCAAGGCCTGTAACCGGTTCTGCTTCAATCAATTAGGGAGAGTGAGGGGCGATGGAACGCTGGCCTGTCACGTCAGAGGTCGCGAGTTCAAGTCTCGTCGGCCCCGCCACTCCTTTCCCAAAACGCTGACAAATCCCCCCTTCTTGGAAGGGGGGCAGGGGGGATAAGATCACTAAAAAAATCGGGAAGCGTTTTGGGCCATTGACGCTGACAAATCCCCGCGATCGAAGGCGCCCTTCGGGCTCTTGACAGAGGCTCGCGGCCGGCGATATCGTGGAGTCATGATTTTTCGAGGGCTTTCGAAACGGAGGTTCCTCATGCCGCTCCTGCGTTCGTCATCGACCCGCTTTCTGACGGCCGTCCTCGCCGCGCTCGTCATCTTCGCCTTAGGCTGCGGAAAGAAAGAATCAGAATCCGCCCCCGCGGCGGCGAATGCTCCGAAACCGGAAGCCGTCTCCCCGGCCCCGGCGGCCGACGAGATCCCTGCGGGCTGGGTGGAGTACGGCTCCGAGCCGCACGGCTTCACGATCCTGACCCCGAAATCGTTCGAGGTCAGCCAAGACGTGACCCAGACCGAAGCGGGGGACATCGCCCTGACGACCTACCTGGCCGAACTCGACCAGGTCGCCTACGGCGTCACCTGCAACGATTTCCCGCCTGCCCTCGTCCAGGGAAAGAACGCCCAGATCCTGATCAAGGGCGGAAGCGAGGGTTTGGTCAACCAGTTCGCCGGGACGGTGACCGGTGAACAGGTCCTCGAGCTCGACGGGAATCCCGGCCTGGAGATCGCCTTGAACGGGACGACCCAGGGGGTGAAGATCTTCGCCAAGGGGCGGATCTACCTCGTCGGGACCCGGATGTACCAGATCTTCGTCTTCGCCGAGGAGGGGAGGAAGGACCTCTCGGCAATCGACCGCTTCCTGAAGTCCTTCAAGCTGAAGACGTAGTCGCTTTCGCCGAGGGGCGGTCCTCTCTTTACTTCTTGACCGGTCCCGCGGGCTTGGGCGGGATCTTCACCGGCTTGTCCTGGATCTTTCTCATGAGCTCGGCCACGGCCCGCTCGAGCTGGAGGTCGCGGCCGTCGATCACGGATTTCGGGTCGTTCTCGACGGCGATGTCCGGGTCGACGCCGTAGCCTTCGATGATCCATTCGCCTTGGGTGTTGGCGAAGCCGAACTCCGGGACCGAGATCGAGCCGCCGTCGATGAGCGGCCCGCGGCCCGAAATCCCGACGACCCCGCCCCAGGAGCGGAGGCCGACGAGCGGCCCCAGGCCCGCCTCGCGGAACATCGCCGGGAAGATGTCGCCGTCCGAGCCGGCGTATTCATCGAGGAGAGCGACCTTGGGGCCAATGAACACGCCGTCGGGGTAGGTCGTCCCCCGGCTGTCCGTCCGGGAATAGCCGAGGGCCAGCCATTGCCGGGCCAGACGCTCGATGATCATCCGTGAGACGTTCCCGCCTCCGTTGGCCCGCCCGTCGACGACAAGGCCTTCCTTGTCGAGCTGGCCGTAATACCACTTGATGAACTCGTAGATGCCCGGCCCGCCCATGTCGGGGATGTGGAGATAGCCGAGCCGTCCGCCCGAGAGCTCGGCGACGCGGTCGCGGTTGGCCTTGACCCAGGCGTAATAGATCAGCTTGTCCTCGGCGGCGACGGGATTGAAGGCCGCCGTCCGCGCCCCCTCCATGACCGGCTTGGCGTTGACGGTCAGTTGGACGGGCCGGTCGGCTTTATGGCGAAGCAAACGGTAGGGGTCCTCATCCGGGCTCAGCGGGACCCCGTCCACGGCCAGGAGGTATTCCCCTTCCTTGACGTCGACGCCGACCTCGGTCAGGGGGGCCCGGTAAATCGGCTCCTCGTTCGCCCCTCCGAAAATTTTCTTGATGAGGTACTTTCCGGATGCCCGGTCGAGCTCGAGGCGGGCGCCGGGCAGGGCGACCCGGGGACGCGGCGGGATCTGGAAGTCGCCGCCCTCGATGTAGGTGTGCTGGACCGTCAGCTCCGAGATCATCTCGCTGATGACGTGGTTGAGGTCGGAGCGGTGGGCGACGTGCTGGAGGAGAGGGGCGTATTGGCGGCGAAGAGCCTCCCAGTCGTAGCCGTGCATGTTTTCGACGTAGAACCAGTCCCGGTAGCGCCGCCAGACCTCGTTGAAGATCTCGTTCCACTCCTCGACGGGGACGCGGTCGACCATGAGGCCGGCCGTGGAGACCGTCTTTTTTGAGCCGGGGCCCGAGGGCGCGGCCTCAAGGACGACGAACGACCCGCCGCTTCTGGCGATGAGCTTGGACCCGTCCGCGGAGAGGGCGTAACCGTTGACGTCCTCGACGAGCG
Organism: Candidatus Aminicenantota bacterium; assembly: GCA_016867585.1. Classification (GTDB taxonomy): domain Bacteria; phylum Acidobacteriota; class Aminicenantia; order Aminicenantales; family UBA4085; genus JAAZPG01. The sequence goes on from VGJF01000080.1 coordinate 3,210, forward strand.
TCGTCTCCTTCCGGTCCTTGAGGGCGTAGATCTTCAGGGCGGCCCTCTTCTCGGGGGCCCGGCCGTAGAAAGGCGCCGGGCCGACGATGTAGAGAAGATGCCCTTTCTTGGCCGCGAGTCCGCCGATGTTGTCGGCCTCGACGGGGACCCGGGCGACCCTCCCGCCCAGGCCGTCGAAGTCGACGAGCGGACCGGCGGGCTGTCCTTCCTCGGCCTTGGCCGGAGACGCGGCCGGCGAAGGCGGGGCGGAGGCGGACACGGCGACTTCGTCGCTTTCGGGCGGGAAGGGGTGCTTGACGTCTTTCCGGAGAGCCAAGGCGAAGATCCCCGTCGTCCGGGCGGTCGCGAAGTTGAATTCGACGGTCGAAATCTGGGGGGCGAACTCCCGGTCGCTCAGGTAGAAAAGGTAGTTCCCGTCCGGGTCCCAGGAAGGATTCTCGGCGTTGAACGGCCCGTCGGTGACCTTCCGGACTTGTCCGTCTTTTTCGGACCAGATGTAGACCGAGCTGAAGCCGTTCGCCCCGGCCATGCTGAAGGCGAGATGGGTGTCGCGCGGCGACCAGACATAATCGCGGACCTGGCCCCTCGGGGCGTCGACGATCTCCTTCAGCGCCTTGTCGGCGAACGAATAGACGAAGATCTTGCCGTCCTTGTCGCCGAAGGCGATCCGCTTCCCGTCCGGCGACCATTCCGGCTGGTAGCGCATGGCCCGGCCGCCGCTCGTCAGCCTCTCGGGCTTTCCCCGGCCGGCCTGGTCGACGACGTAGAGCTCCTCTTCGCCGCTCAGGTCGGAGATGAAGGCGACCTTCGATCCGTCGGGAGACCAGCGGGCCCATTTGTCGTGGGCTCCGGAGGAGGCCGTCAGGTTGCGGGTCGGCCCTTTCTCGACCGGCGCGGTGAAGACGTCGCCCCGGGCGGTGAAGAGGGCCCGCTCGCCCTTCGGGCTGAGCCCGAAATCCTCCATCTGGCCGGCGGCCGAAACCCGGGACGGGCGCTTCCACAGGCCGTCGTCGGGGACGGTGATCGGAATCGGGGAGCTCCGCCCGCTTTTCGTCTCGAGGATTTCGAGTTCTCCGTTGATCTCGTAGACGATCCTTCCGGCCCGGTCGGAGCTCGGCCAGCGGACATCCCAAACCGTGCTCTTTGTGATTTGGGTTGTTGTGCCCGTCGCCAAATCGCAGGCGTAGAGGTTGAACGTCCCGTCGCTGTCCGAATTGAAATAGACCGTGTTCCCGATCCACATCGGGTCGCGGTCGGCGCGGGGGCCGGCGACGATCGCTTTCGCCTCGTGCGTTTTCAGGTCGAAAAGCCAGAGATCGTTGGCCTGGCCTCCCTCGTAGCGTTTCTCCGGGCGGAAGTCGCGGAAGCGGGGGGAGTAGACCATTTTCGTCCCGTCGGGGGAGAACTCTCCCGCCCCGGCCACGGGCATCGGGAGCCTTTCCGCCGGCCCGCCGGAGGCGGGGACGGCGTAGAGATGCTGCTTGCCCAGGTCCCAGGAATCCCGGAGCGAGCGGAAAAGCACGGCCTGGCCGTCGGGGGTCCAGCCGTAGACCTGGTTGTCCCATCCCCAGCGCGGGGGGAGCGGGCCGCGGGCGGGATAATGGGTGAGCTGCTTGGGTTCTCCGCCGGTTGCGGGCATGACGTAGACCTGCTCGTCGCCGTCGTACTGGCCGGTGAAGGCGATCCATTTCCCGTCGGGGGAGAACTTGGCGAAGAGCTCCATCCCGGGATGGGCCGTCAGACGGACGGCCGTTCCGCCGGCCGCGGGCGCGACCCAGAGGTCGCCGGCGTAGGTGAAGGCGACCTTGTCGCCGTGGACGGCCGGAAAGCGGAGCAGTTTCGTCCGGGCCGCCGCCGCTTGGGCGAGGACGAGAACGGCCGCGGCCGCGATGAAGGCAAATCGCTTTTTCATGTCATCCTCCTTGTCGGAATTCGGCTGATCGCGTTGGCCGGTCGAAGGAGAATCCCTTCTCCCGGAAAAGCCTCAGGCACGCGTCGGCGACCTCTGGGTCGTAGAGCGTTCCCCTCCCTTGGGAGATGTCTTCCAAGGCCCTGTCCAAACCCAAGGCCGGGCGGTAGGGACGATGGAACGAGATGGCCTCGACGACGTCGGCCACGGCCAGGATTCTTGCTTCGAGCATGACGGCCTCGCCCTTCAGCCCTCGGGGATACCCGCTCCCGTCGAGCCGCTCGTGGTGCTGGAGGACCATCTCGGCGATCGGCCAGGGGAAATCGATGTCCTTGATGAGGTCGTGGCCGAGCTGGGCGTGCGACTTGACGAGGTTGAATTCGATCTCCGAGAGCTTGCGGGGGGTCGTCAGGATCTCGGACGGAATCGAGATTTTGCCGATATCATGGACGACCCCGGCCATCCTCAGGCCGTCGACCCGGTCCCGGGGCAGTCCCATCTCCGCGGCGATCGCCCGGGCCAGGTCCGCGACCCGCCGTTGGTGGCCCGAGGTGTAGGGGTCGCGAGCCTCGACGGCCATGACCATGACGTCGATGATCGAGCCCGTGGACCTGCGGAGCCGTTCCAGGCTCTGGCGCATGGTCTCCTCGGCCTCCCGGCGGATGGAAATGTCCTCGATCCCTCCGTCATAACCCCGGAGGGTCCCGCCGGGGTCGCGGACGGCCCGGAGGTTCAGGGAGGCCCAAAAAGGCGCGCCTCCCGGGCGCTGGAGACGGGCTTCGAAACGAAGGACCTCATCCGCGGCCTCGAGCCGCCGTCTGAGCTCCCGATGTCGATCCGGGTCGGCGAACAGGTCCGGCCCCAGGGTTTTTACCGCGGCCAGGAACTCGGCCGGCGTTCCAAAACCGAAAAGCCGGGCCAAAGCGGCGTTGGCCATGGTCAGCCGGCCTTCGGCCGAGGCGTGGAAGAGGCCGACCAGGACGTTGTCGACGACGGCCGCGGCTTTCCGCCGGGATTCCTCGAGGGCGTCCTCGGCCTTGACCCGGTCGGAGATGTCGCGGACGAGAAGGACGGCCCCTCCGCCCGAGAGACCGGCGCTGATGATCTCGAGGGGCATCGGGGCCCCGTTCCGGCGGCGGCCCCTGGCCCGCCCGAGATGATGGCCCGTCCGGGCGATCTCGTCGCGGATTTCCGGGACCCGGCGGTCCGTCCTCCGGTCCTCGTAAAGGAGGTCGGTTGTCCGGCCGATCAGCTCCTCCGGCTCATAGCCGAACATCGGCTTGACCGACGGGCTGGACATCGCGATTCGGCGGGCCAGATCGACGACGAGAAGAGCGTCCGGGCTGATGGCCGCCAGGATGTTCTCGATTTCCCGTTCCCGCCTGTCGGCCGTCCGCCACCGGCGGTAGGTCAGGAAGAGGAGGCCCAGGAGGAAGAGAAAAAGAAAATGCCGGGCGGATCGGAACAGGGGATGGGGGACCGAGCCGTCAATGAACCGTCGGGCCGTTTCGCCGAGGGTGACGGCCGCGCTGAGCCCGGCCGAAACCAAAGCCACGAGGGCGACGGCGAGAACGTCCCGGGCCTCCCGCTTTCTCCGTCCGACGAGACGGCCGCCGAAACGGATGCCCGGGGTCTTCATCCCGCGCCCCGACGGCGCTTTCGAGCCGAAATCTCCATGGCCGGGCGAATTATAGCAGACGGCCGGGGCCGGGCCAATTGACAAGAGGTCCGGCCCGACCCTATAATGATCCACGCCTTCATGGAAACACGGGGGCGAACGGATTCGACGGAGGCAGTGAGGCCAAAGGCGCATGCCGAGATCCCATCCACCTCGTTAAACGGTGGGCCAAGTAAGTGCAGAAGCACTGCCTGTCGCGGCCTAAGATCTAGGCCAGCCGTTCCTCGGGCGCTCTCCCGCGGCGTCCGGGGAGCGTCGACCCGCGGGATAGCGGACCGGGACGGCCTCGGGCCCGGCGAGCGAAGCCTCATCGAGGCTGGCGGCGCGGCCCCTTCCCCGCCGGGCACCGCGCGGCGAGATCAATGACGGGGATAAGCATGTAGGGCCTTTCCGCTGATTGCTTTCGGACGCGGGTTCGATTCCCGCCGCCTCCACCACGGACATGAGCCGATCTCAGCATAGCCGGGTCGCCGCGGCCGGAGCGGCCGTCCTGGCCGCCCTCGTCCTTCTGCCCGCTCCCGTCCCGGCCGCCGCGGACGGGGGGCAGAAGACCCGGACGATCGTCATTGACCCCGGCCACGGCGGCCTCGACGTCGGGGCCAAGGGGAAATTCGGGAGCCTGGAGAAGGACATCACCCTGGCCGTCGCCCTGAGGCTCAAAGGCCTCATCGAGCAGAACCTGGCTTACCGGGTCGTCCTGACCAGGGAGAAAGACCTCGATGTCTCCCTCGAGAACCGGTCGGCCGTGGCCAACAACAACGATGCCGGCCTTTTTCTGAGCATCCACACGAACGGCTCGTTCCGGAAGAACGCCCAGGGGGCGGAAACGTTCTTCCTGAGCCTCAACGCCTCGGACGAGGAGACCCGCAAGCTGGCCTACCTCGAAAACAGCTCGGCCGCCCTCGAGGGGCGGATTTCGGCGGAAGCCAAGGACGACGTGACGATGATCCTGTGGGACATGGCCCAGGCCGCCCACATCCGGCAGAGCGCCCGCCTGGCCGAGGAAATCCAGAAGGAGCTCAACCAGCCGCCGCTCGGGATCGAAAACCGGGGGATCAAGCAGGCCCCGTTCAAAGTCTTGACCGGGGTCGCCTGCCCGGCCGTCCTCGTCGAGATGGCTTTCATTTCCAGCCCCGAGGAGGAGCAGAAGCTCATCAAGGACGAATTTCAGAACCAGATCGCCCAGGCCCTGTTCCGAGGAATCGTCCGCTACCTGAGGCTCTTTCCCCAGTAGGACGATCCGGATGCCCCGTCCGAAGACCGTCCTTCTGGCCGTTTTGACCGTCCTCCTGGCCGTTCTGGCCTTCCGGTTCATCCGGAGCGGAGGCCGGGAGGACATCCGTCCGGCCGAGGACGTCGGAGCGCCCGCCTCCGGCCTCTCCGAGGCGGAGGCCCGGAATCTTCCCCGCCGCACGGTGACCGTCTTTTTCGCCCGCGAAAACGACGACCGTCTCGTCGGCGAAAAACGGGAGATCCCGGCCGATGGGGTCCCGGACCGGGAAGCCCGGGCCATCCTGGACGAGCTCCTCCGAGGGAGTCTGGAGGGGAACCTGTCGCCCCTTCCGCCGGGGACGAAGCTCGAGCAGGTTTTTGTCGCCAAGAACGGCACGGCCTACGTCGATTTCTCCCGGGATCTTGTCGCCCGGCATCCCTCCGGGACTTCGGCCGAGACGGCGACGATCTTCGCCGTCGTCAATTCCCTGACGGCCAACCTCGCGTCGGTCAAGAATGTCCTCATCCTCGTCGACGGGGAGGAGCGGGAGACCCTCAGCGGCCATCTCCGGCTCAACCGCCCTCTCCTCCCGAACATGGGGTTGATCGCGAAGAACTGACGTGGCCCGGCTTTCCCAGGTCGTCATCGTCGGGTTTCCCAACGCCGGAAAATCGACCCTCTTCAACCGGCTCCTAGGCCGGAGGAGGGCCCTCGTCCATGCCTTGCCGGGCATGACCCGGGACCGGGTCTCGGCCGCGGCCGTCGTCGGCGGGCGGCCGGTCGAGCTCATCGACACCGGAGGATTCTTCGACGCCGAGTCCGAATCCCTCTCGGCCCGGGTCAAGGCCAAAGCCTGGGAGGCGGCCCGGGCGGCCGACGTTCTCGTCCTCGTCCTTGACGGCCGGAGCGGCCTCAGCCCGGCCGAGGAGGACCTCTTCCGTTCGCTCCGGAAACTCGACCGGCCCCTTCTCGTGGCCGTCAACAAGATCGACACCGAGCGCGAACGTCCGTTGAAGGGGGAGTATTTCCGCCTGGGAGCGCCCCGCCTCCATTTTGTCTCGGCGGAACACCGTCTCCGCCTCGACGAGCTCGAGGCCGACATCGCCGCCGTCCTGCCCCCGCCGCCCCCCGAAGCTCCGGATGAGGACGGGGCTCGGCCCCTGGCCGTGGCCATCATCGGGCGGACGAACGTCGGGAAGTCCTCCCTGGCCAACCGCCTCTGCGGGGAGGAGCGGTTCATCGTCAGTGAAACGCCGGGGACGACCCGCGACAGCGGCGATATCCTCATCCGCCGGGGGGAGAACGCCTATCGGCTCATCGACACGGCCGGGATCCGCAAGCTGGGCAAGGTCGGGGACGAAAGGGAGAGCGCCGGGGTCATCAAGGCCCGGAAAAACATCCCCCTGGCCGATGTCCTCTGCCTCGTCCTCGACGCGGCCGAGTTCCCGACAAGGCAGGACACGGCCGTGGCCCGCCTGGCCTTCGATTCCGGAAAGCCCCTCCTGATCGCCCTCAACAAATGGGACCTCGTCCGGGACGAGCGGGCCGCCCTGGCCGAAGCCCGGGCCGCCGTCGCCGGCCGGCTCGATTTCGCGAGTTACGCCCCCCTGCTTCCCGTCAGCGCCCTGACCGGCAAGGGCGCTGCCGGGATCCTCGCGACGGCGGACAGGATTTTCATGAGCGCCCAGCGGAGGATCTCCACGGCCCGGCTGAACGCCTTTCTGGCCCGCAGCCAGGCCGACAATCCGCCCGTTTCCCGGGCGGGACGGCGATTTCGGATCAAGTACATGACCCAGCGAGGGATCCTTCCGCCGACCTTCCTGGCCTTCACCGGCGGCCCGACGGACTTCTCGCCGCCCTCGGAGAAATTTTTTCTGGGCCGTCTCCGCCGGGCCTTCGGGTTCGAGGGCACTCCCCTCCGGGTCGTCCTCCGGTCGCGCCGCTGACCGTATGACAGTTTTGCGTTTTCACCCAGAAAGCCATGGCGCGGCCGTGTCCCCCGAAGCGAAATGGGACCCTCGTCAGGGTGATGCAGCGAGGGGGAGGCGGCCGCGCCATCGGTATTTCGGGCCTAATACGCAAAGTGTATAACGGTCAGGTCGCGCCGTATTTGACTTTCATCGCCCCTTCGTATTATAAATGTCGTCTCCGCCATCGATTGGACGACTGTCCGAGGAGGTTATCATGCGCCATAGACGGACGAGCCTGGGGCTCATCGTTCCGTTCGCCTTGATCGCGGCTTTTTCCCTGGTCGCCTGCCAGAACATGAGCCTGTCCAAGCTTCAGGCCAACTATTATTTCAACAGCGCCAATGCCCTGTTCACCGAGGGCAAGTTCAGCCGGGCCATCGAGGACTATGAAAGAGTCATCAGATTGAACCCCGAGCTCACCCAGGCCTATAGGTTCCTCGGCGAGAGCTACAAGAGCCTGTTCAATCCCGGAAAAGACACGCCCGAGAACAAGGAAAGAGCGGCCAAGGCCCTTGACGCCCTCCTGAAGGCCTATAAAGTCGATCCCAACAACAAGGACATCATTTACAGCCTCGGCGATATGTACGACAGGCTCCGGGACGTCGACCAGGCCGAGAAGATGTTCCTCAGGATCATCGAGCTCGAGCCCGGGAACATGAATAACTATTACGTCGTGGCCGAATTCTACAAACGGTACGCCGGCGAGCGGAAGGAGCTCAAGGAAAAGGCCGAGCAGATGTATCTCCGCCGGATAGAGACCGACCCGGAGAACGTCCAGGGATACGCCTACATGGCGAATTATTACGACAACCTCCCGCCGACGGAATTCAAGGACAAGTTCGACCGGGCCCTCGAGTACGTCAAGCGCCGCCAGGCCCTCGAGCCGGACAACGCCGAGGTCTACTACACGATCGGCGTCAACCGCTTCCAGAAAGTCTACCAGCTCCAGAACTTCCTCTCCCAGGCCGACAAGGAGGCCGTGGCCATGGAGGCCGAAAAGAACCTCCTCAGGGCCATCGAGATCGACCCCAATTTCCCCGACTCGTACGCCTACATGAAAATCCTCTACATCAACGTCCACGCCAAGGTCTATCCCGAGCGCGAATCCCGGTACACGTCGGAGGCGGACCGCTACGGCGAGAAGTTCGACGAGATCCGCAAGCGGCAGCTCGACAGGATCAAGCTCGAGAAGGAGCTGAAGAAGGGCTGAGCGGCCCCGGGCCGTCCTCTCGCCCGTCATCCTGAGGGGAGGCCGCCGTGTTCCTTCCTCTCCGCGACGAGAACCCGACCCGGCGCTTCCCCGCCCTGACCGTCCTCCTCATCGCCGTCAACGTCGCCGTCTTCGCCGCCCACGTTTTCTCTCCGGCGACGCTCACCTCCCATGTCCTTCGGATGGGGGCCATCCCGTACGAGATCACCCATTTCACGGTTTATCAAGGATACCCCGTCGAGCGCATCTTTCCCGTCCTGGCCCTGTTCGCCTCGATGTTCCTCCACGGGAGCCTGCTCCATCTTCTCGGGAACATGCTTTACCTCTGGATTTTCGGGAACAATGTCGAAGATTTCCTGGGTCCGGTCCGGTTCATCCTCTTCTACCTCGTTTCGGGCCTGGCCGCGGCCGGGACGCACATCCTCGCCCATCCCCATTCGACCATCCCGATGATCGGCGCGAGCGGAGCAATCGCCGGCGTCTTGGGGGCCTATTTCGTCCTCTATCCCGGGGCCAGGGTCCAAACCCTCGTCTTTTTCTCGGTCGTCCCGATCCCGGCGGCGATCATCCTGGGGCTCTGGTTTCTCGGCCAGGTCCTGAACGTCGGGATCGGCGGGGGGGTGGCTTGGTTCGCCCATATCGGGGGGTTCCTGGCCGGCCTGGTTTTCATCCGCTATTTCCCCCGAAAACGCCGGTTTTCGCGGACTTCGGCCTGACCGGGCCCCCGGTCGAGGCCGCCGCGATTTTGGTTGACACGGGCCTC
>VGJF01000081.1 GCA_016867585.1 Candidatus Aminicenantota bacterium
AAGCGGCCATCGTCGTCTTCAGGGATGGCGCTACCGGGTGATCATGGCTGTTAACGAAGACCGGGCGGCCATCGAAAAGCTCCGGGAGGAAGCCGGCTGCTTCGTCCTCCTGACCAATGTGCCGGCCGGCCAGAAGAGCGGCCCGGAGATCCTCCGGCTGTACAAAGACCAGGACGGCGTCGAGCGCAACTTCGGGTTTTTGAAAGACCCGCTGGTGGCCAACGATGTGTTTCTCAAGAAGCCGCGACGGATCGAGGCGATGGGGCTGGTCCTGGTGGTCGCCCTTCTTCTCTGGCGTTTGATGGAGCGGGCGATGCGGCAAAAGAAAATCGCGCTGCCGGGCTGGAATAATAGGGAAACGACCCGGCCCACGGGCTTTATGATGGCCTCCAAGTTCTCCTCGGTCTTCGTGGGGACGAGGGGAGAGCGGCGATTCCTGCTTCGGCCTTTGGATGAAACGCAACGGACGTATCTTCAGGCGTTGGACGTGTCCCCGGCCGTCTTCACGGAGATGGACTCAGGAGCCAGATGGGCCGGAGCTTGAGATGATTCCGGAAATTACCCAAAATCGCTCTCAAAATAGTGCGAAATATGGGTGGTGCGTCCTGACAAGCTGTCCGGAGCCCGAGTCGGAGGGAAAACCGACCCGCCAACCCAAGGGCATGGGAGCGGTAACCGAGTCTTGCGGGCGTGTCAGTAATGACGGGTCCGAAGCGTAGACAGGAAGGAGAACGAGGTGTGAGGGTAAACCCCGAAACTTTCGCCGTCGAGGGTGCCGAGAGTAACGCCTTAACTCGCAGGCCGCGCCTGTTGAGCGGCATGCCAAGCCGACAGGACCCTCCGGGGGCATGGGCTCACATCGAGACTCCGAGGGAACGGACGGAACAGGAGAAGCCCATCGGAAACCGCGCCGACGCGGGCGCCGGGACGCGAGGGAAGACCGGAGCGTCCGGGTGTCAAAGGCCGGTGGGATTCGGACTCTCCCATAGTAGCGAGGAAGCCCGCGAAGGACGGCCGAGCGGGGGGAGCGAAGGGGAGAGCCGAGCCGGGAACCTGGAGAAGGGACAGAGGAACCGCACTCCGAGGCGGACAGACCTCTCCCCGGAACTTCTTCGGGTGGAGGAGGTGGCACGACGGAAACCAAAGGTGACGTTCACCAGTCTGGCCCATCTGCTGACAGTCGAGCGGCTGAGGAAGGCCTTTCAAGGGCTGGATGCGGCGGCGGCCCCGGGAGTTGACGGGGTGACTAAGGCGGATTACGGTCAAGACCTGGAGCGAAACCTGAGCGAGTTGCAGGCACGTCTGAAAGCGGGACGGTATCGAGCCGGCCCGGTTCTGAGACGCTGGATCGCGAAGCCGGAGGGAGGTCGACGGCCGCTCGGACTTCCGACCGTGGAAGATAAGATCGTCCAAGGGGCGGTCGTGGACATCCTGAACGCCGTCTACGAGGCGGACTTCTACGGGTTCAGCTACGGCTATCGGCCGAATCGGAACGCCCACCAGGCGTTGCAGGCGCTCCAGACGGTTTTGCAGAAAGGTAAGGTGAACTGGGTGCTTGACGCGGACATTAGCCGGTTTTTCGATGAAATTTCCCATAAACGGCTGATCGCCGTCGTCCGGCAACGCGTGAACGACGGACGGTTGCTGAGTTTGATTGCGAAGTGGCTGAAGGCTGGCGTTGTCGAAGAAGACGGACGACGAACGTATCCCCGAAAGGGGACGCCGCAAGGCGGGGTGATCTCTCCGCTTCTGGCCAACATCTTTCTGCACGAGGTGGTCGACATGTTCGTGCAGGGATGGCGGAAAACGGAAGCCAAGGGAGAGGTATTTATCGTCCGCTACGCCGATGATCTGGTTTTAGCTTTCGAGAAAGAGGACGACGCCCGCCGGATGCTGGAGGAGCTGGGCCAGAGGCTGGAGAACTATGAACTGAGCCTCAACCGGGAGAAAACGCGCCTGATCCGGTTCGGACAGCAGGGAGGCGAGACCTTCGACTTCCTGGGATTTACCCACATCGCCGGACGTGACCGGCAGGGGCGCTACCTGGTCATACGAAAGACCTCCCGTAAACGACTGAATCGAAGCCTGAAGGCTGTTCACCGATGGTGCAAAAAGCACCGCCACCGCCCCGTGCGGGAGCAGTACGAGGAGTTGAGCCGGAAACTCAAAGGACATTACAACTACTATGGGCTCCGGGGAAACTACGAGTCGCTCCTGCGGTTCTTCTATCGAGTCTGGAGGGCGTGGGGACAAGCCTTGTCGCGACGCGGGCAGAAAGGTCACTGGGTACGGCTCAAACGGCTCCTGACGGAAGTTTTCGTTCTCCCCCGTCCGCGGATTACGCACACCGAAGGTTGGCTGCGTGTCAATCCGGGTGACCTGCTCGGAAGAGCTGGATGCGGTAACGCCGCACGTCCAGTTCTGTGAGGGTGAAATCCAGTAATGGATGATCTACTCGACTGTCAAGTTTTTTTTCAAGGAATTTCCCCAATAATAAACCCCCGCCTTTTATATGAACCGGAGGGCTTTCGCCTCTCTTTGACATGGAGTGAGGCCGGAGGAAGAAAGAGGAAAAACAGACTTGACAAAGACTGAAAAATCTTCTATTCTTAGACAAACGATTGTGCCAAACGATTGCATTAAGGAGGTGACCATCGACGCAAGCACGATTCCTCGCTCTCGAGTGCCCGGAAAATCCCGTAAGAAAAGGAGGTTCAATGGGTCCTAAGCAACGATTCGTCATCGGCCTGCTGTGCTCGCTCATCTTGGCGGCGGCGGTTCCCGCTCAGCAGACGACCGGCACGCTGCGGGGCGCCGTCACCGACGACAAAGGCGAGAGCATCCCCGGCGTCACGATCGAAGTGACGAGCCCGTCCATGATGTCGCCGAGGTCGACGGTCTCCGACGTCCGCGGCTTCTACCGGTTTCTCTACCTTCCTCCGGGGACGTACACCGTCTGCGCCAAGCTCGAAGGCTTCGAAACCTGCTGGATCCGGGGGGTGCCCGTTCAAATCGGGACCACTTCGACGGCCGACGTGACCTTGAAAATGGGCGGCCTCGAGACCGAGATCCGGGTCACGGCCGAAGCCCCGCTGATCGACCTCGAGCGCAGCCAGAAGAACTACAACGTCCAGGTCGAGCTCCTGGAAACCGTTCCCCTCGCCCCCCGGGCGAACTACGTCGACGTCTTCTTCCTCCTCCCCGGCGTCGCCGGGGCGTCCCTGAACTCCCCGCTCGTCAACGCCGGCAGCATCACCCACAACCTCATCCCCGGGGCGACGTATTTCTGGTCCCAGCACAACCAGGACGACGGCTACGAGAACAAGATCATGGTCGACGGGATGGAGATCAACGACTCGATGAGCGGGACCTCGTACGCGAACTTCAACTACGAGGCCATCCAGGAGATCGACGTCAAGACGGCCGGGGCCGGGGCCGAGCACGGCAACGCCCGTTCGGCCTTCATGAACATCGTCACCAAGTCGGGCGGCAACACCCTCAAGGGCTCCCTCTTCGCCCAGGTCCAGCCCCGCTCATTCAACTGGACAAACGTCTCCGGAGGCACGGCCAACAAGGTCAGCTACATCATCCCGAACATCACCGTCAGCGGCCCGATCCTCAAGGACAAGCTCTGGTTCCTGGCCTCTTACAAATACAACAACGAGGACTACCAGTATCCCGACACGGTCGTCGTCTCCGAGCTCATCCGGAAGACGCGTGGCCACATGCCCTACTTCAAGCTGACCTTCCAGCCGCTGGCCAAGCACACGATCAGCCTCGTCTATCAGGACGACTACCAGACGATCGACAACGGGGGCTTCCCGAGCTCGCGGTTCTCGACCGAGGCCGCGGCCCAGCAGAACCGGCAGGGCGGCCCGATGTTTTCGGGGACGTGGCGGTGGCTCGTCTCGGACTCCTTGTATCTCAACTTCGTCGCCGGGTTCAACCACAAGCCCCGCGAAAACTGGTCGGTTTCGGAGAGCCCCCGCTATTCCTATACGGAGCGCTTTCTCGGAGGGTCGACCCTCCTCCATGACAAGGGATTCGGGGAAGACTATTACTCGATCCGCGAGAACGTCTTGATTTCGGGCAGCCTGACCTATTATGCCGACGACCTCTTCAACTCCGGGGCCCATGAGTTCAAGTTCGGCCTCGACGTCCGGCCTTACAACCACGTCACCCGGACGCGGAAGTACTGGATCGATTCCTCCGGCTTCTACCGCTACAGCTTCGGTCTCAATTACGCCGATTACGGCCTGACCCAGCCCTACGTCTACCGCGGGGACACGGTCAAGTTCGCCCCCGACACCCCCCAGGATCGGTACGACAACGAGGTCATCGTCTCGGCCGAGAGCATCTTTTTCCAGGACACCTGGGTCGTCAGCCGGAACCTGGCTATTTCGGCCGGCCTCCGGTGGGAGCATCAGCGGGAGAACATGTTCTACCGCGACGAGATCCCGGCCTGGATGGACGCCATCTACTCGGGCATGCGGAACAACATCGAGTTCGACGACAGCGGCCTCGCCCCGCGCCTCGGGGTGACCTACAACTGGGACAAGGTCGGCGTCTTCAAGTTCCACTACGGGCGCTACTTCGAGTACGTCGGCACCGGCGACTACAACAATTACTCGCGGACGGCCGCCTTCGGGCAGTTCCGGATGAGCGCGGCCAACATCGGCAAGGGGCCGGAGTTCATGACCGTCTACAGCGACCCCCCGCTGGCCTTCGCCCCGGACTACAACAAAGACATGAAGATGGAGTACAACGACGAGTTCACGGTCTCCTTCGAGAGGGAGATCCTCAAGAACGTCGCCTTCGACACGACCTTCATCTACCGGATCATCAACACCTCCTACATGGAGGACGTGAACGCCGTCTTCCAGAACGGCGAGTTCGTCGGCCGGCGTTTTCCCGAGTTCGACACGATCTGGATGCGGACGTGGTACGGCGGCGACGCCCGCCGGTGGAAATTCGACTACAAGAGCCTCCAGTTCAACGTCAAGCGGAACTTCACCGGCCGCTGGGGCCTGATGGCCAACTACTCCCTGATGTGGCGGACGTACTACAAGCTCCTCTTCGACCCGACCGACGCGAAACAGTTCGTCTACGCCTCGCCCCGCGACCTCGACATGGTCAACTACGGCATCCGCTGGGCCTTCCACTTCGCGACCTTCTACCGCCTCCCCTGGGACATCCTCCTGTCGACGTTCGTCAACGGGACGTCGGGCATCTTCCAGGCCGACACGACGGGCGACTACGCCTGGGACGCGACCGCCCCGACGATCACCCTGGCCAACGGCCGGCGGGTCGCCAACATCGCCTGGCAGGCGAAGAACAACTACTTCGCCGGCAAGAAGTGGGGCGACCAAGGCCGCTACACGGACGACACTTGGAGCGTCAACGTCCGCCTGGCCAAGGGCGTCAGGCTCGGCAAGTACCGCTTCGAATTCGCCTGCGATGTTTACAACGTCTTCAACTGGGCCGCCTACTCGAGCTATGAGTCGACCGACATCCGCCGCAACTTCACCGACACGGCGGGCATCAACCGCTACGCGAATAAAATCGGGCCGCAAACCCCGCGGGCCGCGCAGTTGACGTTCAAGGTGGAGTTCTAAGACAAAGGGAACGCGAGCAAAGTCGCCGAGGCGGGTTTCCGCCGGCCTCTAGGCCGGCGGTGACCCGCGTTTTTTTGGGATGGCCGGGCTTCTGGGCGCTGGGCCGCCCCGAGAGGAGGAGGATCATGCCTGTCGCCTTCAAGCCCCCGAGGCTCGTCCGGTACGGCCTCGCCGTCCTCGCGGCCTTCGCCGCCTGCCGCGGAACCTCCGGTCCGGGGGCGTCCGCCCGACCCGTTCCTGATCTGACGGCCCCCCTCCCGGAGGCCCGGGCCTGGGCTCAAAAAACGCTGGCCGGCCTTTCCCTCGAACGGAAAGCCGCCCAGATGATTTGCGCCGAGATCCGGGGCGAGTACGTCGCCGAGGACGACCCGCGTTATCAACAATGGCTTCATCTCGTCCGCGACGAGGGCATCGGCGCGGTCGTCCTTTACGGCGGCACGCCGCACGATACGGCCGCCCTCCTCAACCGTCTTCAAAAGGCGGCCCCCCTGCCGCTCTTCGTCTCGGCCGACTTCGAGGGGGGGCCGGGCCAGCAGCTCGCCGGGGCGACCGAATTTCCGGCCAACATGGCCCTCTCGGCCATCGGTTCCGAAGACCTGGCCTATGAAGTCGGCAAGGCCGGGGCGGCCGAGGGCCGGGCGGTCGGGATCCATATCACCTATTCTCCGGTCGTCGACATCCAGACCGATCCCGACAACCCCGTCTTGGGCGTCCGCTCCTTCGGGGCCGACCTCGACCTCCTCGGCCGGCTGGCCGGGGCCTACATCCGCGGTTACCAGGAAAACGGGATGCTGGCCACGGCCAAGCATTATCCGGGCCGGGGGGAGGTCGTGCTGATCCCGGGCACGGAGTACACGATCAATCCCAAGCCCGCCGAACGGGTCGAGGCCGAAGACTTCCTGGCCTTCAAGAAAGCCATCGAGGCCGAAGTGGCCTACATCATGAGCGAACACATCTCGGTGCCGTCCGCGGCCGAAGGGTCGGACCTGCCGGCCAGCGTCGAGAAAAAACTGGCCACGGATTGGCTGAAAATCCGGCTCGGCTTCGAGGGCGTCCTGACGACGGACGATATGTGGTACGAGAAAGTCGTCCGGCGGTTCGGGGCGGTGGAGGCCTGCCTCCTGGCCGTCGAGGCCGGCCACGACGCCGTCCTCAAGCCGGCCGACCCGGCGGCGACGATCCGCGGCCTGGTCGAGGCCGTCCGCTCGGGGAGGATCCCGGAAGAGCGGATCGACGCCTCGGTCTTGAAAATCCTGACCTGGAAAGCCCGGCTGAACCTTCACCGCAACCGGTTCGTCGACGAAAGCCGGGTCTCCTCCGTCGTCGGACGGCAGGCCCACAAGGCCCTCCTTCAACGGATCGCCGACGAATCCCTGACCTTGGTCAAGAATGACGGGTTTTTCCCCGCGGAGCCCGACAGGCTGGGGCCGGTCGTCAACCTCTCGGTCCAGAAGAGGGAGATCGACCCCGCCCCGGCCCAGGTCGACGCCCGGATCAGGGCGGCCTTCCCGGGGGCGCGGACCTTTTTCTTCGGGCCGGCGACGGCCGCGGAGCGCTACAAGGAGGCCCTGAAGGCCTGCGAGGCGGCCGGGACGGTCATCGTTTCCCTGTTCAACGCCCGGACGGCCTACAAAGACAACGGACCGCTCCGCGCCTCCGACCTGGAGTTCCTGAACAGGGTCATCCGGTCCAAGCCCAAGTCCGTGGTCGCCATGTCCTACGGGAATCCCTACCTGGCCTCGAGCTTGCCCGGCGCCGCGGCCTTCGCCGTCGGCTACGGCGAGGGGGGCTTTTTCGGCAACCAGGTCGTCTACGCCGACTCCTTCATCCGACTCCTCAAGGGGGAAATCCGCCCGTCCGGGAGGCTTCCGGTGAACGTCTCGGCCGGCTTCCCGATCGGAACCGGCGTCCGCTACTGAATAAGGCGCGGCCGGCGCCGTCCCGGCCTGGGGATCGGGATTCGGCCGGGGCCGCAAAAGCGAGAGGAGGCTCTCATGTCCGACCGTGAAATGAAGCGGCGATCGTTCTTCGCCGGGCTTGTCGGCGCCGGGCTGGCGGGGGCGGGGAGGCGAAAGCTATTTGCCCGGCCGGCCCGCCCCGCTCCGCCGCGGAGGCCGCTCGTCGTCACGAGCAAGACGAATCCCTACGTCAAGGAGGCGGTCACCGCCTCGGCCTGGGAGGTCCTCCGGAAAGGGGGAAGCCCTCTCGACGCGGCCGAGAAAGCCGTCAACGTCGCCGAACTCGACCCCCGCGACCCGTCGGTCGGCTACGGCGGAGACCCCAACGAAGAGGGTTTTCTCCAGCTCGACGCTTCGGTCATGGACGGCGCCCGGGGGAACATCGCCGGCGCCGTCGCCGCCCTGGAAAACATCAAGACGCCTTGCTCGGTCGCCCGGCTGGTCATGGAGCGGACCGATCATCTTCTGCTCGTCGGCCGGGGCGCCTTGAAATTCGCCAAGATGCACGGCTTCAAGGAGGAGGATCTCCTGACGGACGAGGCCCGCCGGCACTGGCGGGACTGGAAGGAGAACCTCAGCGACCGGGATTACTACCTGCCGCCGGACAAGCGGTTCAAGCCCGAGGGCGGAGGGACGATCAACGTCCTCGTCCTCGACGCCAAGGGCGACATGGCCGGGGTGACGAGCACGGTCGGCCACCGCTTCAAAATCGTCGGCCGGGTCGGCGACTCGCCCATCATCGGGGCGGGGCTCTATGTCGACAACGGCGTCGGCGCGGCCGGGGCGACCGGACACGGGGAGGAGTCGATCAAGGTTTGCGCGAGCTTCCTCGCCGTCGAAAAGATGCGCGAGGGGCTGTCGCCCCTCGAAGCCTGCCGCTATGTCTGTCGGCGGGTCGTCGACCGCCACGGGGGACGTCCCCTCTTCGGCTTGAAAATCGTCGCCCTGAACAAAAACGGCGACTACGGCTGCTGTTCGATCCGGGGGCGGCTCGACCCCGAGACGAACAAGGTCGTCGGCCTGGGCTTCGCCGTCCACGACGCCCAGGGCCACCGGACCGAGCCCGGCCTGGCCCTCCTACCTCCGCTGAGCGAGGCCGAGCGAAACGCCGTGCCGTGGCGATGATCCGGCCGAATTTCCGCTCTTCAGGAGAACAGCCATGACCAAAAGAGGCACGATCCTCCTCGTCGTCCTTCCGCTCGCCGCCGCCGCCCTGATATTTTCCGCCGCCGCCGGGCGCCAGGCCGCCCGCGGCCAGGCCCCTCCCTTCCATACCGGGGGGGCCTTGTTCCCCGAGCCCGTCCCGGCTCCGGCTCCCGCGGCCTCGGTCCAGGCCGACAACCTCATGATGCTCCTGGCCCGGCCCAAGAACTACTCGATGGGCCGGGCGAGCTCGTTCGCCCGGAACGGGCTCAACCTCGACACGATCCCCGTCCCGCCCGACGGCGTGGAAGTGACCCTGGCCGACCTCAAGGGTCCGGGGGCCATCAACCACATCTGGATGACCTACCGCGGCGGGAGCGAGCACCTCATCCTCCGCATCTACTGGGACGGAAACCCGCATCCGGCCGTCGAAGCCCCGCTCGGCGATTTCTTCGGGGTGGCCATGGGACTCCAGGCTCCGGTCTCGAGCCTGCCCGTCCAATGCACGTCCGGCGGGCAGTCCAAGAACTGCTGGTGGCACATGCCGTTCAACGTTTCGGCCAGGGTCACCCTGGCGAACCACCGCCCCTCCGGCCATTTCGAGGGCACCACCGTCCCGCTCCGGCATCAAAACCGGTTCTACTACCACATCGACTACCAGTCCTACGCCAGGCCCGACAAGGACATCCGGCATTTTCACGCCCGGTTCCTCGAGACCGACCCGGCCGAGCGCGGCCGGCCGGTGACTCTGGCCGACATCGAGGGGGAGGGGCACTTCGTCGGAATCGTCATGGGCAACCGCTCGCGGACGCCCGGCTGGTTCGGGGAGGGCGACGAAATATTCACCGTGGACGGCGTCCTCTCGGCCGTGGGAACCGGCACGGAGGACTACTTCCTCGACGCCTGGGGTCTGCGGGTGTTCAACGAGCCGTTCTTCGGTTGTCCGGCTTTCGAGGGCCGGGAGGTCGGCCACCGGACGAGCCTCTACCGCTTCCACGTCAACGACCCCGTCCCCTTCCGGAAGTCCCTGAAGCTCGAGATCGAGCACTGGCCGTGGATCAGCGAGTTTCCCAACACCGGCCGGGACTATTTCTCGAGCCTCGCGCTCTGGTACCAGAAGGGCTTCCACAAGCCCTGGCCGAGGCTCGGCAGGCTCATCCAGTCCGAGCCCTGGGACCCGGCCAAGGGCCGTTGGTACGTGCCCGGGGCCGTCGAAGCCGAGGATCTGGGCGTCCTCGGGTTCAAGAGCGCCCGGGGGGAGTCCGGGCGGCCGGAGCGCCGGCTCCTCATGCCCAATCAAAGCGGCGACCACATGCTCCATTTCGACTCGGGCGGGTCGGGGGAAATGACCTTGGCCGTCCCCGCCGAGCGGGACGGGCTTTACGACGTCAAGGTCCATTTCCTCAGGGCCCCGGACTTCGGCATCGTTCGTTTGACGGTCAACGGCGCCCCGGCCGGAGGCCCGGTCGACCTCTTCCGGGCCTTCGTCGAAATGTTCCCCCGCGAGGTCTGGCCGCCGCAGGAGCACGTCTTCGAGGACGTCCCCCTCAAGGCCGGCTTGAACACCTTCGCCTTCTCGGTCGATAGTAAAAACCCGGAATCCGCGGGCTACAAGATCGGCCTCGACTGCCTGATTTTGAGCCCCAAGAGACAAGAAGGAGAACAACCATGAAAGGCATCCTTGTTCCGGCCGCCGCCCTGGCGGTCCTGGCCGGCCTGGCCGTCCCCCTGGAGGCCCAGTCTCTCTCGGCCCTCACCCTTCCCCAGGAGGGCCGGTCCATGCGGGCCTCGAGCGGGAACACGGGCAACAACGACGACGCCATCGACCTGGCCAAGGGAGAAACGAAGACGATCGCCGTCCTCGAGGGCCCCGGCAAGATCACCCATTTCTGGCTCGTCCCCTGGTCCCAGGACATTCGCTATCCCCGGGCCCTCGTCCTCCGCATCTACTGGGACGGGGCGAAGGCGCCTTCGGTCGAAGTCCCTCTCGGCGACTTCTTCGCCGCCGGCAACGGGATGCGGGCCGAGGTCAATTCCCTCCCGGTCAAGGTCAGCTCCTTCGGACGAGGGTACAACTGCTACTGGGAGATGCCGTTCCGGCGGGAGGCCCGGATCACCGTGGCCAACGAGTCCGACAAGGAGCCGGCCGGCCTGTACTACCAGGTCGACTGGATCAAGTACGACCGGCTTCTTCCCGCGGTCATGTACTTCCACGCCCGCTACCGCCAGGAATACCCCGGCGAGATGGGCCAGCCGTACACGGTCTTCATCGGGAAGGGCCGCGGCCATTACGTCGGGACCGTCCTGTCTTCGCAGAACGGCATCGGGCACTGGTTCGGGGAAGGGGACGATTATTTCTATATCGACGGCGAGACGACGCCCTCCATCCTCGGGACCGGGACCGAGGACTACATCAACGAAGCCTGGAACATGCGCGTCCACTCCGGCCTCTACACGGGCTGCACGATCTTCGAACCCCGCTCGCCCGACGCCCGGGTGACGGCCTACCGGTGGCACATCCAGGACCCGGTCCTGTTCCGGACGTCGCTCCTCTTCACCATCGAGCGGCGGGGCTACGTCATGAACGCCAAGGGCGAGGTCGTCGCCCAATCGGGCTCCCGGCCCGACAACTGGTCCTCGGTCTCGTACTGGTACCAGGACACGGTCGCCGAGCCCTGGTGCCCCTTCCCTCCCTACCGGGACCGGGTCAACGCCGAGATCGTCCTCCACCTCCCCGCGGCGATCAAGTCCATGACCCACTCGGCCGGGGTCGAACTCCGCGTCCTGCCCTACAGCCGGGCGACTTGGACCAAGCCCTGGTTCCACGTCAAGAACGAGACCGTCGGCTCCTGGGTCGAGATTCCTTTCACCATCCCCGAGAAAGGCCGCTGGTCCATGTCCCTCTTCCAAACGCTCCGGACGGACCAAGGGATCTGGAAGGTCCTCATCGACGGCCGGGAGGTCTACGAGGCCGGCGAGTCGCACATTCCCGGGGGCTATGACGTGGATTTGGTCGCCCAGCAGCCGGCCGCCCGGGTCAACACGGCCCTGGACTTCTTCAACGTCTTCCGCAAGGACGAGCACGAGGACATCATTTACGGCCAGCGCCGGGAGGCCAAGATCGGCCTGTTCGAGTTCGAGGCCGGACGGCACACCCTCCGCCTCGTCTGCGTCGGGGCGAATCCCCTCTCGGTCGACCCCTTGACGGGAAAGCCCGGATACCACATGGCCG
>VGJF01000082.1 GCA_016867585.1 Candidatus Aminicenantota bacterium
CCGGAGGTTGCGTAATGCCACGACCCGAACGGCCACCGGTAAGCCGTGTGCGGGAAAATCGCATGCACGGTTTGAACGGGGGCTCTGCCTCCGTCCGCTACGGATAGGAGGCAGAGTCTACCAATGAAATCCGGCGAGATAGCGACGAGAAGAGCCAAGCCCGCAAACATCGACGACTATATCGCCGGTTTCCCGAAAGACGTCCAAGAAAAGCTTCGCACCCTTCGGGCGACCATCCGCAAGTCGGCTCCTCGAGCCGTCGAAAAAATCAGCTACGGAATGCCGGCCTTCGCCCTCAACCGCGTTTTGGTCTATTTCGCGGCCTTCGAAAATCACATCGGATTCTATCCGACATCATCCGGAATCGAGGCCTTCCAAAGGGAACTCACTGCCTTCAAAGGAGGCAAAGGTTCGGTCCGGTTTCCCCTCGACAAGCCGCTCCCCCTGGCTCTCATAGCCAAAATCGTCAAGTTCCGGGTGAGGGAAAACTCCCGTACACCCGCGAAATAAGAAAGCGCCCGCCCGGCTTTGACAATTTCGTTCAATCCGGTTATCGTCGGGGCAAATCGACCGAGGAGGCCGCAGCCATGACGCTTAGAAAAACGGCGGTTTTCGCCCTGGCGATCGCCCTCTCCCTGGCCTTTCTCGCGGCCTGCCGGAAGGCTCCCTCCGGCGCCGCCCTCGAGACCTGGGACCAGGTCTACGCCCTCTTCAAGGACCCTCCGGCCGAATACCGGAGCGCCCCGCTCTGGGTCTGGAACGACCGGATGACGAACGCCCAGATCGACGAGCAGCTGGCCGACTTCAAGGCCCGCGGCCTCGGCGGGGTCTTCGTCCATCCGCGCCCGGGCCTGATCACGCCCTATCTCTCGGAGGAATGGCTGTCCCTCTTCAAGCATGCCGTCGACGCCGGCAAATCGCTGGGGCTCAAAATCTGGATTTACGACGAGAACTCCTATCCCTCCGGGTTTGCCGGCGGACACGTTCCGGCGGCCATGCCCGAGGCCGTCCGCTCGGGGCTTCACATGAGAAAGATGTCCGAGCTTCCGGCCTCCTTCGACCCTCCGCCGGCCGTCGTCCTCCGCCGGGCCGGCGAGGGCTTCGAAGACATCACCGCCCGGTTCGACAGCGGATCTTTCGGAGCGGGGGAGTATTGGATCTTCGACATCCATCGCCAAAAACCGAGCCCTTGGTACGGCGGCTTCACCTATGTCGACCTCATGCGCCGCGACGTGACCGAAAAATTCCTCGAAATCACCCTCGAGGCCTACAAGCGCGTCGCCGGGGCCGAGTTCGGCGGCGTCGTCCCGGGCTCGTTCCAGGACGAGGCCGAAATCAATCCCGCCGGCGGGCGGGGGATGGCCGTCGCGAATTACACCCCGGCCCTCTTCGAGGCCTTCGCCAAGAAATGGGGCTACGACCTCCGGCCCCACCTGCCGTCGATCTACGAAGACACGGGCGACTGGAGGCGCGTCCGGCACGATTTCTACGCCACGCTCCTCGACCTCTTCATCGATAACTGGGCCAAGCCGTATTACGACTACTGCGAACGGAACAACCTCGTCTTCACCGGCCACTACTGGGAGCACGAATGGCCGCGGCCGGTCGTCAACCCCGACAACCTCGCCCTCGCCGCCTACGCCCACATGCCCGGGATCGACATCCTGATGAACGAATTCGGGCTCGACCCCCACGCCCAATTCGGCAATGCCCGGGCCGTCAAGGAGATCCGCAGCGCGGCCAACCAGATGGGCCGCCGGCGGACGATGTCCGAGACCTTCGGCGCGGGCGGGTGGGACATGACCTTCTTCGACCAGAAGCGCATCGCCGACTGGGAATTCGCCTTGGGCGTGAACTTCATCAATCAGCACCTCTCCTACGCGACGATCATGGGGGCCCGGAAGCGGGACCACCCCCCGGCCTTCACCTACCACGAGCCGTGGTGGCCGCTCTACAACGTCCTGGCCGATTACTACGGCCGGCTGTCCGTGGCCATGAGCGCCGGCCGCCAGGACAACCGGATCCTCGTCCTCGAGCCGACGACGACGGCCTGGATGCATCATGCCGCGGCGGCCCCTTCGGACAAGATCGGGACGATCGGTCTGGAGTTCCAATACTTCATCCATGCCCTCGAGGCCGCCCAGGTCGAGTACGACCTGGCCAGCGAGAACACCCTCCGGGACTTCGGGTCGGTCAAAGGGAGGACGTTCCGCGTCGGCCGGGCGGACTACGACCTCGTCGTCCTGCCTCCGGCCATGGAGAACATCGACGCCCCGACGCTCGCCCTCCTCGAGAAATACCTCGGCCGGGGCGGCCGGGTTCTCTGCTGGGGCGGGCCGCCGGCTTACCTCGACGGCCGTCCCGACGGCCGCCTCCGGGATCTGGCCTCTTCCGCCCGGAGCTGGACGAGCGCCGGCCCGCCGGATTTCTTCGCCAAGCTGCGGGAGGCCGTTCCGCCGGCCCTGGAATTCGCCTTCGAGGGAATGGCCGAAGGCGACCCGAACCTCTTCTTTCATCATCGCCGGACACTCGCCGACGCCGAGCTCGTCCTTCTCGTCAACACGGACTCCCGGGAAGGCGTCCGCGGGGTTTTTCTGGCCGAGGCCGAATCGTGCGACGCATGGGACGCCTTCGCCGGCTGTCAGCGGCCCTATCCGTTCCGGAAGTCCGGCGACCGCCTGGCCGTCGAGTTCGACCTTCCGGCCGGCGGCAGCCTGCTTCTCTGCCTGAAACCCGAGGCCAGGCCGAGCCCGCCCCTTGCGGAGGAGGTTTGGGAAGATGTCGATACGCCGCCGTCCAAGATCGCCCGCGTTTCGGACAATGTCCTGACGCTCGATTACTGCGACCTGACCCTCGGCGGAACAACCGAAAAAGACCTCTATTTCTACGAAGCCCAGCTCCGGACCTTCCGGGCCCACGGCCTTGACCGCAATCCCTGGGACAGCGCCGTCCAGTTCAAGACGAACATCATCGACCGGGACGTCTTCCCCTCCGATTCCGGCTTCGAGGCCACCTTTCATTTCGACGTTGCCCCGGGTTTAGAGGCGAGGCCCTTCGCGGTCGTCGTCGAGAGGCCCCATCTCTTCCGCGTATTCATCAACGGCCGCGAGACCTCTCCCGAACCGG
The DNA here is from genome assembly GCA_016867585.1 of Candidatus Aminicenantota bacterium. GTDB lineage: Bacteria > Acidobacteriota > Aminicenantia > Aminicenantales > UBA4085 > JAAZPG01. The sequence goes on from VGJF01000082.1 coordinate 3,127, forward strand.
GCCGTTGGTGGCTCGACAAAGCCTTCGGCGTCTACACCCCGCGGGCCTGGCGGACCGGACGGAACGCCGTCACCCTATCCGCCAAGCCGTTCACGATCCACACCGAGCTCGAGCCCGTCTATATTGTCGGCGATTTCGCCCTGCGGCCGGAGCGGCGGGGCTTTTCCGTCGCTCCTTCGGCGGCCCTCGGGCTCGGGGGCTGGGCCGGCCAAGGGCTGCCGATGTACGGGCGGGAGGTCGCTTATGCCAAGACCGTCATCGTCCCCGAAGGAGCCCTGAAGGAGAGGCTCTACGCGGCGGAACTCGGACGGTGGCTGGGCGCGGCCGCCGAAGTCCGGGTCGACGGCCGGACGGCCGGGGTGATCGTTTCCCCGCCCTACCGGCTCGACCTCACGGCGATGCTTGAAGAAGGCCGGGCCAACGAGGTCGAAGTCCGGATTTACGGGACCCTCAAGAACACCCTCGGCCCCTTTCACAACGACCCGCCGCTCGGCCGGGCCTGGCCGGGCTCCTTCCAGCAGGGGGCGAAGGGCGGACGCCCGCCCGGCTCGGCCTATGCCGTCGTCGGCTACGGGCTGTTCGAGGACTTCAAGGTGACAACGCGGCGGCGTTGACGGAAGCCCCGGTCGGTGGTATCTTCCGACGACAATGAAAGACTCTCTGGGATTTCCCCCCGGAGGCCTTTCGGCCGGCGGGGCCTTGGCCCGGCCTCCGGAGCGAAAGGCCGAGGCCGAGTCCCCGGCCGAAAGCGTCGAACGGCTCCGGCAGTCCGTGCGGGGGCTGATCGAGGTCCTCGGCCGGATGATCGAAAGGCGGGACCCTTTCGTGGCCGGACATCAGCGGCGGGTCTCGGACTTGGCCCGGGCCATCGCCGCCGAGATCGGGCTTTCCCCGAAGGCGGTCGAAGGCCTCGGGATCGCGGGCCAGATTCATGACCTCGGGAAAATCGCCGTCCCGGCCGAAATCCTGAGCAAGCCCGCCCCCCTCTCCGCCCTCGAGTACGACCTCGTCAAAACCCATGCCCAAGCCGGCTTCGACATTCTCAAGGGCATTTCCTTTCCCTGGCCCGTCGCGGAGACGATCCATCAGCATCATGAACGGCTGGACGGGTCCGGCTATCCGCGGGGACTCCGGGGGGAGGCGATCATCCCCGAGGCGAGGATTCTCGCCGTGGCCGACGTCGTCGAGGCGATGTCGGCCCACCGCCCCTTCCGGCCGGCCCACGGTCTCGAGGCGGCCCTGCATGAGATCAACCGGAACCGCGGCCGGCTTTATGATCCGGCGGCGGCCGAGGCTTGTTTCAGGATGTTTCGGGAGAAGGGCTTCCGGTTCAAGGAATGAGGAGAGACATGATGATCGCCGCCCTGGTCGGTTTGTTCCTGGCGGCCGTCGGCGCGCCGGGGGCGATCGACGTCGCCAAAGTGCCGAATCCCCGGACGACCTCCGGCCTCTGGGTCGAAGACGCCGGCGGCGTCCTCGGGGCCGAGTACGTCGCCCTCATCAACGCCGCGTGTCAGAACCTCAAGGACCGGACGACGGCCGAGTTAGCCGTGGTCACCGTCGACGACCTCGGGGGCCTGGCGATCGAGGATTTCGCCGACCGGCTCTTCCGGCGGTTCGGGATCGGCGAGAAAGGCAAGGACAACGGCCTGCTCCTCCTCTTCTCCCGCGACGACCGCCGGGTCCGGTTCGAAGTCGGCTACGGGCTCGAGGGGGTGATTCCCGACGCCCTGGCCGGCCGGATTCTGGACGAAGAAGCCGTCCCTCTCTTCAGGCAAGGGGAGTACGCCCGAGGGATTTTCCAGGCCGCCCGGACGGCGGCCGAGGCGATCGGCCAAGCCGCCGGACAAGACCTGAGCTTCGCCTCCCCGACGACCTGGCCGTCCCAGATCGCCTTGACCGGACCCCTCCCCGGGGCGGATGAGGAGCGGACGCGGGCGAAAGCGGGGAAGGCCGATCCTCTCACGGCCGGGCTGATTTATGCCGCCGCGGTCATCGGCTTCATGGCCCTCGGGCTGGTCTTCGTCTATGTCCGGACCGGGACCAGGGCGGCCAAGACGGCCAAGGAGAAGGCCTTGAAGGGGGCCGGCTTCTTCACGGCCTTGAACTGGATCGGCGGCTTCGTCGGCTTCATCGTCCTTGGGAACATCATCGGCAAATTCTGGCCCGCCCTCCTGGCCTTTGTCGCGGCCCCGACGGCGGCCGCCTTCGGCCAGGCCGGCCTGCTCAAGCCCCTCCGGCGGAGAATCGCCGGCTATCGTCTGACCTGCGCGAATTGCGGTCAAAAGATGAGCCTTCTCGACGAGAGGGCCGACGACGCCTTCCTGACGGCCGAGGAGATCGCCGAGGAGACCGCCCAGGGCATGAACTACGAGATCTGGAGATGCGGGAACTGCGCCCACCTCTCCCGCTTGGCGGTCAAGCTGGGCAAGGCGACCCCTTGTCCGAAGTGCCGCCGCCGGACCCTCGTCCGGACGACGACGACGCTCATGGCGGCCACGACATCCCGCGGCGGCCGGGTCCGCATCACCGAATCGTGCCGGAATCCGGGCTGCGGCCACACAAAGTCCGTCGAACGGTCGACGGCCCGCCTGGGCTCCGGGACTTCTGGCGGATCGGGCCTGGGAGGGTCTTCGTCCCGGGGCGGGTCCTTCGGCGGAGGCCGGTCCGGAGGCGGCGGGGCCTCGAAAGGCTGGTGAGGCGGGGCCTGCGTGTCTCACTCCGAAATTTGGAAGTACTTGTAGACGGGGTAGACGAGGCTCCGCCTTTCCGGGCCTTGAGCTTTCAGCCAGGCGTCGAACACGCCCCATCCGACGAACCCGTCGGCCGCCTGGGGTTCGAGACAATAAAAGGCGACATTGGCCGACGGCTGGGCCAGGTCCACCCGGAACGTCCCGGCCGGAAATTCCTTCCCGGCCGAGGCGGCGAACGCCCCTTCGAGCCTGGTCGTCGGACTTCCTCCGCTCCGGCCCGGATTGACGGCCGTCTTGTCGACCACGAATTCCTCTCCGGAGGCCTTGACCGGCTTGGCCAGGACGTCGACCCTGACGTTGTGGAGGCGGAGCTTCTCGACGACGAAATCGAGCTCGGCCGGGAGGAGGTATCCTCGCGGCATCCTGGCCTCGACCGTCCCGACCGGCTTGGCCAGGAACTCGACGTCCCGGACGAGCTCCGGGGGCTGGAGCATGTGGGGAGCGATTTTGGCCCGGACGCTGGTCCCGGGGATGAGGGAGGAGATGTTCCTCTCCTTGTACATCAGGATATCGACCTTGCCGTAGGATGCGTATTTCCCGGCGACGAAGTTGCGGAGCTCGCCGCTTTCGGCCTTGGCCTTGACGGCCTCGACGACGGCCTCGTCGGCGGCCCGGCAGACCTCCCTCATCTCGGCCCCGCGGGCGGCGGCGTAATCGAGGACGGCGGCGATGAGGGCGTAATGGGCGTAGATCCGGCGCTCGAAGGACTCGTGCCCCGGCGTCTCGGCCAGGATGGCCATCCTGTTCCGCAGGCCGTAGGCGTTGGCGATGAACTTGGCCTCGGTCGTCCACATCGCCGCCTCGGGCGTCCAGATCGTCGGCGGCCAGCGGTTGTCCGTGCCGCAGTGGGTGAAGACCTCGAGGCCGAACTCCTTTCGGGCCGCTTCCCGGACGGCGGGGAAGAGCTTGTCGAAGACGTAGTCCCGGGGGCCGGGATGGGCCGCCGGGACGGTGCTGCCGATATAGCCGATGGCGTAGCCGTGCTGGACCCGCCCCATGAGATGCCCGTCATAGATCAGCGTCGGGTCCCAGCGGTTGAAAACCGCCCGGTAGAGGCCGGCGACCTCGGCCGTCTCGACCTTGACGGCGTCGCGGTTGAGGTTGAGGTTCTGGGCGTTGTTGCCCGAGCCGAGGAGATGAGGCGTGCCCTCGTTCAAGCTCAGGGTGTCCGTCCCGTCGACGTTGAGGCAGGGGCAGACGATGATGACCAGGCTGTCGAGAAGGGCTTTCCGCTTCCCGAAGAGAATGTCCCGCATGAGCATCATCAGGGCTTCCTTGGCCTCGGGCTCGTAGGCGTGGATGTTGCCCTGGAGATAGACGACCGTCTTCCCGGATTTGGCCGCCTCCTCTGGCGTCGCGAGGCGGGGATTGGCCAGGACGGCGGCGACCCCGTTCTTCCGGAGCGGGGAGGTGAACATGTTGATCAGGGCGACGTTCGGGCTCGACCAGCGGAGGACGTTGATGAACTCGAGGACCTCGGTCGACGAGGCCGTCCTTTCGTAGCGCGTTTTTTCGGCCACGGTCAGGAACTTGGCCGGCCAGCTTCCGTTCCAGCCCTTGGGGACGGAATCGCCCCAGTAGATTTTCCCGGATTCGGCGGCCAGCCATCCGCCCAGGGCGATCGAGACGGCCGCGGCGAGGAAGACGGGTTTTTTCATCGCTGAACCTCTCTGTCCGATTTCGGCGGTATTCTACCAAAAAGTTCGAATCGCCCGATAGCCGCCGGGCGGGGATTCGGGACATGAAGAGTTTCCCGCGGCCGTTTCGGGAAAAAGCCCTTTGCCGGACAGGAGATATCCTGGATAAATCGCGGTCGACATCCGCTATGTCCTCTGGGTGACGGAGAAATTCGGGGGGGCGTCCCGGCGGCTCGAGGAGATGGGGATCCGCTAGGCCTTCGCCGGGCGCGGCGGCCGGGCCCAGGCCGTCCGGAGGAGGGTGAACTCGCGGCCGTCCGAGGCCCGGGACAACCGGTGGAGGAAGGCCGGCGGATCGGCCTCCGCAAGGCGCGCCGTTTCGACGACGATCCCGTCCCCGTAGAAGGCTTCGCTCCGGTAGTTGACCTCGATGGAGGACGGCCGGGCGTTGAACAGGACGTCTTCGGGGACGGTCTCCAGGGCCCTCTGGATGTAGACCGTCGAGGTGACGTGCCGGTTGATGTCGAGGTCGGAGAAAAAGACCGGATACTCCCGCCCGAGGTCCGCCCGCGTCGGAGCGGGGAGAGGGGGGAAGTCGTCGGCCACGGCCCGGGCGGGGCGGAGGGGGTAGAGAGGAAAGTGATCGGTCAGCTTGACCGGCCTTTTCGTCTTGAGATCGATGACGATCCAGGACGAGGTCGCCTGAATCGCCGGGCCGGCGGCGTCGGCGATCTCGAATTCGCGGAGGGCGTAAAGCGGCAGCTGGGCCGACGGCCAGGTCCGGAGAGTCACCGCCTCCCCCCAGCGGGGATATCGGGCGAACCGGACGTGAAGGCGGGAGAGGACCCAGGTCAGCCCCTTGCCGAAGAGGTCGATGACCCCGACCTTCAGGGCGGCGGCATGGTCGGCCGCGGCCTCGAGGAGGTAGTCCACGGCGATGACCGGCTGGAGCCGTCCGGAGAGGTCGAGGTCGACGGCCCTGACGGCGAACCTCTTGACGTGCTCGAATTCGCTCATCTCGCTCCCCGCCGCCCATTCTATAAGATTTCCCGCGGAGGATGAAGCCTCGAGATTGACACTCCGCGGGCCTTGGATTACATTGGCGCCCGGAGGTGGCGGACGTGCCTTCGCCCATCGGCTTCGACAACGAAAAGTATCTCGACGAGCAAACGGCGGCGATCCTCGAACGCGTCGGGCGGTCCGAAAACAAGCTCTATCTCGAGTTCGGCGGGAAAATCCTCTACGATTTCCACGCCGCCCGGGTCCTGCCCGGCTTCGACCCCAACGTCAAGATGCGGCTCCTTCAGGAGCTCCGGGACCGGGCCGACATCCTTCTCTGCATCTTCGCCGGCGACATCGAGCGGAAAAAAGTCCGGGCCGACTTCGGGATCACCTACGATGCCGACGCCCAAAAACTCATCGACGACTTGTCCGACTGGGGACTGGACGTCCGCGGCGTCGTCATCACCCGATTCGACAATCAGCCCTCGGCCCGGGTGTTCAAGAGCAGGCTCGAGCGGCGGGGGATCCGGGTCTTCACCCACGGGTACACCAAGGGCTACCCGACCGACGTCGACCTCATCGTCAGCGACGCCGGATACGGGGCCAATGAGTATGTCGAGACGGCCAAGCCGCTGGTCGTCGTCACCGGCCCGGGCCCGAACAGCGGGAAGCTGGCGACCTGCCTCTCCCAGCTCTATCACGACCATCGGCGGGGGCGGCGCTCGGCCTACGCGAAGTTCGAGACCTTCCCCATCTGGAACCTCCCCCTCAAACATCCCGTCAACGTCGCCTACGAGGCGGCGACGGCCGACATCAAGGATTTCAACCTCGTCGATCCGTGGCACCTCGAGTCCACCGGCCGCGTCGCCGTCAACTACAACCGGGACGTCGAGGTCTTTCCCGTCCTCCGCCGCATCCTGGAGAGAATCACCGGGGGGGAGGCCCCTTACCGGTCGCCGACCGACATGGGGGTCAACCGGGCCGGATTCGGGATCGTCGACGACGCCGTCGTTCGCGAGGCCGCCCTCCAGGAGCTCATCCGGCGCTACTTCCGCTACCAGTGCGAATACGTCCTGGGCTTCGTCGAGAGGGAAACCGTCGAGCGGGCCGAGCTCATCATGAGGGAGATGAACGTTCGTCCCGAGGACCGCCGGGTCGTTCCCGCGGCCCGGGAGGCGGCCAAGGCGGCCCCGGAGAAAGGCAAGGGGCACGAAGGGATCTATGTCGGCGCGGCCATCGAGTTGGCCGACGGCGCGGTCTTGACGGGCTCGAACTCCCCCCTTCTCCATGCGGCCTCGAGCCTCGTTCTCCACGCGGCCAAATCCCTGGCCGGCATCCCCCGGGCGATCCCCCTCCTGTCGACGGCGACGATGGAGGCCGTCGCCCGCCTCAAGAAGGACGTCATGGGGATGAAGGCGGTCAGCTTGAATGTCGATGAAGTCCTCATCTGCCTCAGCCTCAACGCCCCGGCGAACCCCGCCGCTCAGATCGCCATCGAAAAGCTCAAGGAGCTGAGGGGCTGCGAAGTCCATCTGACCCACATGCCGACCCCGGGCGACGAAGCCGGCCTGAAGCGCCTGGGGCTCAACCTGACGAGCGAGCCGAATTTCGCGACCAAGAACCTTTTCGTCTCATAGCCGGGCGGGCCGTCGGATGATCGAGGTCAAGGAGCACATTTACGACGACGACCCGAGGGACGGCCCTCCCGACGTCAAGACGGCCTTGAGGGACGTCGAGTACTTCTTCCTGGGCAACGGCCTCATCCAGGCGGCCGTCCAATGGGCGAGGGGAGGCGAGGGCACGCCGCTCGGCCTTCTCGTCATGGACCCGGAATATCTCGGGAAGAAGCGCGAAGCCTTGACGATGGACCCGTCGGAGGGCTTGGCGCCGACAAGACTCGAAATCCGGGGCGATTCCAGCCGCGTTTTCCTGCCGGGCGGGAGCGGATTGGCGGTTGCGTGGGACGAAAGGGGCGGCGTCCCGGCCGCGCGGGCGGAATGGCGGGGGGAAGGATTCGCCGTGTCCGAGAGATTCTTCGTTCCCGGCCGCGACGAGTCCGAACTCGTCCGGGAGGTCGAAATCGCGAACCTGTCCGGCGGGAGGCGCAGGCTTCATGTCCGAACGGGCGTCCCGCGATGTCGCCTCGAGCGGACGGTCGTTCTCGGGCGGGAGGAGAGGCAAACGTTGTTTCTTGCCTATGTCCTCGATCCGGCCGCCCGGGCGATCTCCCTGGAAATCCGGGAAAAGGCCGAAATCCCGGAAGCGACGAGGGCTTATCGGCGCTCGCTCGCCGAAACTTCTTTCGGCCATCCTCTTCTCGACCATTTCTTCCGGGCGGCGCGGGCCCAACTCCCCGCGGCCGTCTCCCGGACGGGACGGGCGGACGGAAGCATTTGGCAGTACAACCGGGAGTGGCTCCGCGACCAGTCCGTCGTCGCCCAGGCCCTGGCCGTCCTCGGCGAGCGCGGCCTCGCCCGGACGATGTTCGGCCGGCTGTTCGCGGAGTTCGTCACGGACGAGGGCGGCGCGGTCGATTCGAGCGAGAGGCGCCATCCGGATGAAGTCGAGCTCGACCAGAACGGCTTCCTTCTCCATGCCTTCCGCCGGTACGTCCTTTGGACGGGCGACCGGGATGCCATCGGCGAACATTGGCAAAAAATCGCCGCCGCGGCCGAGTTTCCGCTCCGGCCGGTTTTCCGCCACGGGCCGTCGGGCTTGCTGGCCAACCGCCGGGAGTTTTGGGAGCGCCACCGGGTTCACGGCATCGAGCCGGGGCTCGAGCTCGCCCACCAGCTATACGTGTCGGTGGGGCTTGAAGCCGCGGCTTCGCTCGCCCGGATGACGGGGCGGCCGGACAAGGCGGCCCGTTGGGAAGCCGAGGCCCGGCGCCTCAAGACGGCCGTCCTGGAGGACCCCGTCTTCCGAATGGTCGACAACCGCGGCTTCATCAAGCGCCGCGGCCTCGACGGCCTCGTCCAGGAGCGGATCAATCCATGGCCGGAGGCCGGCCTTCCGGCGGAGGCCCCGCTCCGGGCCGAAGCCGAGCATTTCCTCCATCCCGACGCGTCGGCCGCGCTCCCGCTCGCCCTGGAATTCGTGCCGATGGGCTCGCCCCTGGTCTCTCTGACCTTATCGTCGCTCGAAACGCTTTGGAACCAAGCTTGGACCGGGGGCGGGTACGGACGCTATCATTTCACCTCGGAGCCGGACTCCGCCGGCCCCTGGCCTTTTCCCTCGCTGTTCGTCGCCCGGGCGGCGGTCGAAGCCGGCGACTTCGACAAGGCCTGGCGCGTCCTGGAGTGGCTGAACTCCCTGCCGGGGGGGAAGGCCGGGGCCTGGTTCGAATTCTACGGAGATCGGATCGCCCCGCCCTTTCCCCAG
>VGJF01000083.1 GCA_016867585.1 Candidatus Aminicenantota bacterium
GACGTCTGCTTCCTCCAGGAGGCCCCGCCGTCGACGGACTTGAAGATCCCGCCGTTCGGGCCGCCGCTGTCGAAGCGGTACGGCCGGCGAAGGCGCTGCCAGAACCCGGCGTAGAGGACGTCGGGGTTCGAGGGGTCCATGACCAGCTCGATGGCCCCCGTCTTGCCGTCGTCGGGGAGGCCGTTGGTGATCTTTTTCCAGGTCACGCCGCCGTCCGAGGTGACAAAGAGGCCGCGGGAGCCGGAATAGCCCCAGAGATGCCCGCCCGCGGCGGCGAAGACCTTGTCCGGGTCCTTCGGGTGGGTGACGATCCGGGAGATGGAATGGGTGTCCTTGAGGCCCATGTTGGCGAAGGTCTTGCCCCCGTCGACGGACTTGTAGATGCCGTCTCCCCAGGCGATGCTGTTGCGCGGGTTCTTTTCGCCCGTCCCGACCCAAAGGATATCCGGGTTCGGCTGGAAAACGGCGACATCGCCGATGGAGGCGGCCCCGTAGGTGTCGAAGATGGGCTGCCACGTCGTCCCGGCGTTCGCGGATTTCCAGACCCCGCCCGAAGCCGAACCGACGACGACGAAGGTGAAGTCCTTGTCGTGGCCCTCGATGTCGGAGATCCGGCCGGACATGTTGGCCGGCCCGATATTCCGCCAGGGGAAGGCCCGGGCGATTCCCGGGTCGTCCTTGGCGCCCGGGGCCTTTTGGGCCATGGTGGATCCGACGATGAGAACGCACACGCCCAGGAAAAACGCGAAGCTCCATTTTTTCACGGTTATCGTTCCTCCTTCTCTCGGAATGGGCGGATTCTCTCTTGAGGTCATGATATTTGGCCCGCCGGCGAGTGTCAATTCCGCCCTCCCGCCTGTCTCCCGCCGCCGGGTTTTTTGCCCCGGTTGGCTTTCGGTCCTCCGAGGAACGATCCCGAGAGGCTCAGATGCGTCGGTCCCGCCGCGGGCAAGGCGGCAAGGGAGAGTCCGCGAATAGGTCCGCGGCCTCGGATTCAACGCAGTCGGTCGGATCGCAGCAGATGTGGCAAACCCTCTTGAACGACCGGTAACCGGCCAGACGGACCTCGGTGGAAAGGAATCCCGGACGGACAGTCTCGGCCCGCAGGAGGTCCGTGCTCATGTATTTCTTGTTGTCGTCGGGGAAGACGGTCACGACCACGGCCCCGGGCCCCAGCTCCTCACGGACCTTCAAAGCCCCCAGGAAATTGGCTCCCGAGGAGATGCCGACGCCGAGGCCCAGCTCTGCGGCCAGCTTCTGGGCCATGACAATGGCGTCCCCGTCGTCGACCCCGACGACCGGGTCGATCTCGCCGAGCTCGAGAATGGGCGGGACGAACTCGTCCGAAATCCCCTGGATGCGGTGCCTCCCGACCTTGCAGCCCGTCGACAGCGTCGGGGAATTCGCGGGCTCGAGCGGGTGGATCCTGATCCGCGGATTCCGGGTTTTCAGATAGCGCCCCGCGCCCATGATCGTGCCGCCGGTCCCGACTCCGGCCACGAACGCATCCGGGATGAGCCCGCGAAAGCCCATCTGCCACCAGATCTCGGGCCCCGTCGTCCGGAAGTGGGCATTGACGTTGTCCTGGTTCGCGAACTGGCGCGGCAGGAAGGCCGGGGGGTTGGCCGCCGCCCATTCTTCCGCGAGTTTGATGCTGCCCAGGAAACCGTTCTCTTCCCGGCTGACCAGACGGATCCGGGCCCCCAAGCTGCGGATGAGATTCTTGCGCTCATCGCTCATCCAATCCGGCATGAAGATGTGGACGGGGTGGCCCAGGGCGCGCCCCAAGGCCGCGAAGGAGATGCCGGTGTTCCCGCTTGTCGCCTCGACGATCCAATCGCCCGGACGGAGCGCGCCCCGCTCGTAGGCCCGGCGGAGGATGTGGTACGCCATCCGGTCCTTGATGCTCCCGGTCAGGTTGAGGTTCTCGGCCTTGGCATAGATCGTCTCCGCGCGGCCCCGGAAGAGTCCCTCGATGGCCAAGATGGGCGTGTTGCCGATCAGACTGGACAGGCCGTTCACGCGGCCGAGAGAATCATCGAGGGTCATGTCTCCCCACTCCGGGAGACCTTTCTTAGCATGGCGACCGGATCATGTCAATTCGACCTTGACCTCGCCGAGAAGGGGCTTCTTCGCGTCCACGAAATCGAGGCGGGATTTGGAAGATAAAAAGGCTTCGAGCGAGTCCCAGAAATCCAGGCCGGTCGAGCGCAGGAAATCCCGGTCGGCGGCGATCAAGTCCCGCGGGAGAACTCGGACCGGGTTCAGGGCCGGCATCGAGCCTGTGAACCCCCGGCTCTCCATGGCCGCATGGACCCTCTTCGACCGGTCGAAGCCGCGGAGAAAGACGAGGGCGGCGGACCGACCGATGGTCCCGACTTTGGGAGCTCTCAAGCGCCCGGGAGTGCGGCTCTCGCGGGCCCGTTTCATGCGGGCGGCCGCCGCGCCGAGAACTTCCAGAAAAGAACCGGCGACGGCCAAGGCCGATCCCACGGCCGCCGGGAGTCCGAGCGACCGTATTGCGCCGATGAGCCGGCCGAACCTCTCGGTCAGGACGAGCAGGCTCAGGGCCAACACCGAGGCGTAGGCCTTGAGGGCTATGGCCAAAGCCTGACGCCAGGGTCCGGGGGCCAGCCAGCCCGTTGCGGCGTCCGCTCGCGACAAGGGGAACATGGCGGCGGCCAAGAGGATGAAAGGCGACGCCAGGACAGCTCGACGCAAGACATCGCGGGCGGGGACGCGGCAGGATGTTAAATTTTTCTCATCCTCGAGCTCGAACCCCTGGGGGCCGGGGATCCCGACTGGGGAAAAAACTCACCCGCCCGGCAGGCCCGCGAAAGAGATCAGCTTTCCGCCTCGAAGGGGTCGCTCGTCGCTTCGATCCGGATGACCTCGAATCCCTTCCGAGCTTCGACGGCGTTATGGATGACCCCCGCCAGGACGCAGACCATCCCGGCCAAGAAGGAGACGATGACCCCGCCCTCGACGACCGCCGACTTCGTGACGAATTGAAGGCCGATGAAGAAAGACGAAAGGATGAACAGGAGGATCCCGGTCGAATAGGCCGTGACCGTGTTCCGGACGAGCCTCAAACGGGCCATGAGGAGGGGAAGCTGGGCATCGATGTTCTCTTTCCGCTCCCCTTTGGGGTCCGCCAGCATCCGGCAGTCGATCCTCCGCTCCTCGTCCTTGAGGAGGCGGATCCGGTTGACGATGGACGAGTACTTGTTGTTCATCCCGAGGAGGAGGAGGGCGCAGGCCGAAACCATGACTCCCGGGACGAGCATCGTCTGGATGATCTGGATGATCGAAGTTTTCATGGCCGCACCTCCCCTAGGACAAAGCTCCGGCCCCTTGGGCCAGATAACGGAAAGCCCGGTCGATATCGCGGTGGCTGGCCACGAGGATGAGCGTGTCCTGCCCGCGGATCCCGAAATCGGCCCCCGGACTGGTGAACGATTCCTCGCCCCGGACCACGGCGACGATCGTGGCCCCCGTCCGGCCCCGGAGGTCGATGTCCTTGAGGGTTTTTCCGTCCGTCCAGTCTCCCGTCCGGACGAAGTATGTTTCGGCCGTCCCGGCGGCCAGAAGGTCGGCGATCCGGGCCGCGGCCGGCCGGACGGCGCTGCAAGCTCCCCGGAGCAGGCCGTAGCATTCTCCCCGGAGGACCTTCGTCTGGGCCTCGATGAGGTTGCGCGGGAGATGGTGTTTTTCGAGGACCCGGGTGAAGATTTCGATCGAGGTTTCGAATTCCTCCGGAATGACCTCGTCGGCGCCGAGGCGGAGGAGCTCGTCGACCTCGGCCGTGTAGCGCGTGCGGACGATGATGAACATATTCCGGTTGAGCTCCCGGGCGGCCTGGACTCCCCGCCGCGTGGCTTGCGGATCGGAGATCGCGAAGACGAGCCCCTTGGCCCGCCGGACCCCGGCCTCGACAAGAATCGTCCGGCTCGAGATATCGCCGAAGATGACGGGCTCGCCGGATGCCAAGGCCGACTTGACCGTCCGGGGATTGAGCTCGAGGATGACGTAGCCGAGACCCGACTCCTTGAGGACATGGGCGAGATTCCGGCCGTTGAGGCCGTAGCCGGCGATGATGACGTGGTCCGACCAATCGCGGCTCGCCGCTCCCGGCTCATGAACGAATCGCGGCGTCCAGGCGAGCCAACGCCGGCTGCGTTCGGCCAAGGCCGGAGAGGCCTGAATCAGGAACGGCGCGGCCAGGAGGGTTAGGATGGAGGAGGCGATGAAGATCTGGAAGATCGGGCCCGGCATGAGTCCGGCTTCCCGGCCTACGCCGGCCAAGACGAAGGAAAACTCGCCGACCTGGGCCAGAGCCAAGCCTGTCATCAAAGAGATCCGCGGGCCATACCCGAGAACGGCGACGGTCGCGAAAGCGACGAGGAATTTCAGCCCCAGGACGCCGAGGACGAGGGCGAAGACGACGGTTTTCGACTCCCAGATCTCCGCCGTGTCGAGGAGCATTCCGACGGAAATGAAGAAGAGGCTGTTGAAGACGTCCTTGAAGGGGAGAATGTCGGAGACGACCTGGTGGCTGTATTCGGATTCGGCGATGATGACCCCGGCCAGAAAGGCGCCGAGGGCCATCGAAAGCCCCAGCGAGGAGGTCAGGAAGGCCAGGCCGAGGCAAAGGAGAAGGGCGGTCAGGAGAAAGGCTTCCCGGATGCGCGTCCGGACGACGAGAAAGAGGAGGCGGGGCATGAGATGCCGGGCCAGGCCGAAGACGGCGGCGATGGCCGCGCCGCTCAAGGCGAACCGGAGGCCGACCATTCCCGGCGAGACCGCCCCGACGCCGGCCAGGACCGGCACCAGGGCGATCATCGGAACGATGGCGATGTCCTGGAAAATCAAGACCCCCAGGGCGATCCGGCCCTGGGGGGCGTCGATTTCCCCGCGGTCGGCCAGGATTTTCAGGACGACGACCGTGCTGCTCAAGGCGACGAGAAAACCGTAATAAATCGCCGACCGCACCGGAATGTCGAGCAGGACGAGAACCGCGGCCGAGGCCGAGATCGTCAACGAAACCTGGAGCGTTCCCCCGGCCCAGAAGTCCCGGCGGACGCGCCGAATTTTCTCCGGGGCAAACTCCAGCCCGATCGTGAAGAGGAGCATGACGACGCCGATTTCGGCCAGGACGTTGACCGTCGAGGCATGGGCGATTAAGGATAGGCCGCCGGGGCCGATCAGGACCCCGGTCAGGAGGAGGCCGACGACGATGGGCAGCCGCAGTTTGTGCGAGACGAAAACGATGAGGACGGAGACGGCGAGGACGACGACCAGGTCGCGGAGAATCGCGAGTTCCATGATGCTTCGCTCGATATTATAACAGGGCGGGACGGCCGCCTTTCAATCCCGGCGGACCGGATCGGTTAAGTCGGCCCCAAGAAAGTTCCCGGCGATCCGGCGGATGAGGCCGGAATCCCTCGGCGGGCGGCTCAAAGCCTCGAGGAGGTATTCCCGGCCTTTGAAATCCGCGGCCACGAGATCCTCGAGAAATTTTCTCCCCGTCGGGATGTCGATCTCCGGATGGCTTTGAAGCCCCCAAACGGGCCGGCCCTTCAACCGAAACGCCTGGACGGGACAAACCTCCGTCGAAGCAAGGACCTCGAACGCATCCGGAAGGTCCCGGACTTCGTCGAAGTGGGAGGAAAAAACATAAGGCGTCCCGGACGGCCCGAGGAGATCGTTGTCCCGAAGGACGCGGATCGGGATCCAGCCGATCTCCGGACGCGCGCAACGCCGGACGTGGGACTCGCCGGCCAGGGCCAAGGCAAGGAGCTGATGGCCCCAACAACTGCCCAGGACCGCGGCTCCGGCCTCTATGGCCCTCACGGCGTAAGAGATTTCTTTGTCCACCCACGGGTCGCGCTCGAGGATCGAGGCCTCGGAACCCGTCAAAATGACGTGGCTGTAAGCCGAAGGGTCCGGAAACCGGCCTTCCCGGGCGACAAAGACGTCGAAGGAGACATCGAGATGACGCCCCCAATGCTCGACCGGCGGGTAGATATTCGGCCAGAGGGAATTATCGATGATGGCGACCTTGACGTCTCGTTTCATGATTCGTCCTTTCGTCTTCGAGGGAAAAAACTCATTGGCCGCTGGAGAGGCGGAAGGCGCCGGTCCGTCCTCGGCTGGGGGACGGCGTTCGCCAACTGGCCGCCGCCCGGGCAGCGATACCGGGCGACGGCGATCTTCTCCGGGCCGTCGAGCCGCGACGAGAACGGACCGACGGAGGCCGGCGCCTGCCGGGACATGAGGAGGGTCGTCGCCCCCGCATTCCAGCCCCCGCCCCAAGGGAGCAAACCCGACGATCCTAAAGCCAGGACGATCGATCGGCCGGTCATCATAAAGCGTATTCCACGTCCCGCCCCGAAGGCCTTTCAAGAACCTCGTCGCCGCTCTTGGCTTTACGCGTGATGCGCCTCTTCATCGAAACTTGACCGCCAAACCGCAGGTCAGTTGGAACCTCGAGGGATTGAAAGCTAGACTGGCCGGGCCGACCTCAGGCTGAAGCTCGTCCGGCCGAAGCGTCCGGTCGGTTCCCGGACCGTAGACGTTTTCATCAAGGACAACATCCTTCACCTCCCACCGGAGGGCCGCGGCCGGATAAAAGTGCCAATCGGCCCGGAGCCTGAACTCAAAAAAACTGGCCAAAGGGAAAAGAAATCCCAGCCCGGTTCGCGCTCCGGCCGTCCATCGGCCTCCGACCGCGGAGAAGAGGCCGCTGAACGAGACGAAATCGTCCGTCAAGGGGCGGCGCCAATAGAGAAAATAGACTTCCTCCCAGGACAACGAGAGGCGAGCGAGGCAGACTCCGGCTGCGGCCAGGAGTTCGGCCCCTCGGACGGGGAAGAACCGGACCGCCGACAAGTTGATTTCGTCGACCGCCGCCCGACAGGAAGGACGTTGGCTTTTTTCCCGGCTCCGCGCGCCCGAATCCTGGAGAAGATAAATGACCCCGGAATCGACGTCCAAGGTATTTCGCAGCCGGACGCCGCCGAGCTCGACGGCCCAGCGAGGCGAGGCCCGAAGGTCCAGGGCGAGTCCGGGAGACCAAACGAGCCTCCGGTTGAAGCCCTCGACCTCCTGCTCAAGCCGCCTCCCCTGCTCGTCGGACGTCTGGACAGTCCTCGTGAACTTGAAGTCCGGATTCATTCGGGACATTCCCGGGATGAACGCCAGGCTGAACGTCGGCTTCATGGAGCTAGGCCCGCGGGGGGCGATCGCCCGGAAACGCAGCCCGAGTTCGAAAGCTAGGCGGGAAGGGTTCAACTTCATCTCTCCGGCCCGGATGTAGTCCCGAACCTCGTCCGTCCCCTTAAGGACGACCGCGAGAACCGGCTCGCCAAGGCTTTCGATCGAGGAGACAAATGATCCGGGAATCCTTCCCCCTCCTAATAGAACCTCGACTCCCGCCCATCCTTCGACTCCCGGCCCGAGTCGAAGCGCAAAATCCAGCCCGAAATGGCCGCCCGCGCCCCAAGCGTCAAAGCGTTTCGTGAAGGCGACTTCGGCCGAGAGAAAGGTCATGTGGCTGCTGGGAATGACCCGTTTGAGATAGAGGTTCGCGATTTCCCCCCAGGCCTGATAGAGTGTCAGCCCTCCGGAAAAATCGAGACGCCCCCGGCCCAAGGCCGCCCGGCAAACCCCGCCGAGCGAAAGAGCACCCACGCGGAAGGCGAAACGCGGAACGGCCTGGCTCTTCAGCTCGTATGAGACGACGACCGGCATCGGGGACGGAATCGGATACCAAGGAGTGTAGGAATACTCGACCCGGACCTCGTTGTCCCGAGATGCCTGCTCCTGTCGCCAGGTGCGGAGGCGAAGGCGCAGGCCGAACCGCCCGTTCAACCAATACGTCGCCCCTCCTCCGAATCCCAACGGCGATGACGCCTTGTCGAAGACGACGCGTTGAAATGAGTCCCAGCTCTTTCCATAAGCGTTGAAATGATGGACGGTCGAGGCGAGGCCTCCCAGGGGCAAGGGTTTGAGCCCGAAGAGCTCGAAGTCAACACGCCCTTGGCCGAGGAGAGGGCCGGCCGAGACGGCGAGGCTTAGGCCGAAAGCCCAGCCCTTCCAACCGCCGCGTTTTTTTCTTTCCAAAACGAACCTCGGCCCTGGGCTCCATTCTACACCAAGCGCCGCGGCGAATCTCGCCCCCGCCGACGGGGAGGATGGCCGTTTTAGTTGGCTCTTCGAATGTCCGTCTCCTCGAGGCGGGAAAGGGCCAATCCTCCGAAGAGGGGGCCGACGGACAGGGCCGTGAAGGCCCACCGCCAGCCGGCGATTTGCCCCAGTCCGGCGACGAGAGTGATGGCCGCGACCGTCACGGCGAAACCGATTCCGTTCTGGATGGTCAGCGCCGTCCCGGTGTATTCGGCCGGGCAGGTCTTGGCGGCCAAGGCGGAAAAGCCGCCCCGGCAAGGGCGGAAAAAAAGAAAACCCGCCTCGCCGGAAAGATGTCGGCGACGTTGAAAATGGCATAAAGGAAGGTTCCGGCGATGAATCCTAGTTGGACGGCGATCGTCAGCCAGGAAGCCTGGACATCGGATAGACCCCAGATGCGTCTCAGGGCGGGAGCGGCCGCCGTCCCCGAAAACCAGGTCGATGAGGCGAGAAGCACGGCCAACGAGACAAGACCGAGAGCCCGCCGGCGTTGGGCCGACAAATCGGGAATCGTCATGAGGAGCGCGTCCGAATTCAAGGAAAGGCTAGCCGCCCTATCGCCCTATGTCAAGGAGGCTCGAACGGCTTTCGTGGAAAGCGGCTCGAAATTCCCCTATAATGAGGCCTCTCCAGATGAATATGCCAGCCTGTCTTCGCCGCCGGCCAAACCTCATCGCCCTCGGATTTTCCCTCATCCTTGCCTTTTTCCAGTCCGTTGCATCCGCCGGCCAGACGCCGTCGCCCGTGACCGACTCTCTGGGACGGAGAGTCGCCATTCCCGCCAAGGTCGAACGCGTCCTCTCCCTTCAGCCTGAAATCACCCGTCTCGTCGTCGCCTTGGGAGCGGCCGACCGCCTTGTCGGGATCGATTTTTTTCTCCGCTCCCACGACGACCTGTTCAAGCTCGCCTATCCCGGCCAAGCCCGGCTCCCGTTGGTCTCGATGGCCAATTACAACGTCAACCTGGAGGTCCTGGCCGGCCTCGTTCCGGACGTCGTCTTCGGCGCGCCCGAGGACAGGGGCGTCTGCGAGGCCATCGAAGCGAAAACGCGAATTCCGGTCGTCGCCTTCTCGTCGATGGGCCGTTTCGCCGGCCTTCTCGAAGAGCTCCGACTCGTCGGCCGGATCCTCGGACGGGAGGAACGGGCTCGTCAACTCGCCGTCGCCTTTGAGGAGCGTCTGGCGGGGATCCGGAGGCGGATCGAGGGGCTCCCTCCGTCGGCCAGACCGAGAGTCTTCCTCTCCTTCTGGAGCGTATTGACCAACACGCCGGTCTTCTATGAACCCGTCAACGCCGCCGGCGGGATCAACGTCGCCGAAGGACGCCTCCCCTCTTACGCCGGGACGCTGAACGCCGTCGTCCCCGTCGAGAGAGTCCTGGCCTGGGCTCCGGACGTCATTCTCGTCCAAGGCAATTATCCTCCCCCCCGGCGCGAGCTGACCGTGGCTTCCGTCCTGGCTGACCGCCGTCTGGCCTCCCTCGAGGCCGTCCGCGGCCGACGGGTCTTCTACACCTTCGGATTTTGGAACTGGTGGGACTTCGCCCAGGTCCAGGTCGAGACGGCCTATCTGGCCAAGCTCTTCCATCCCGGCCTCTTCGCCGACGTCGACCTCGAGGCCTTGGGGAACGCCATATACCGCGAGGTCTACGGAATCGAAAACGGCTATTCGTCCCTTTGCCGGCTCCTGGGCTGCGAGGACTGGATCCATGGCCACTAGGCGGAAGCGTTTTCTCACGGCGTTTCTCCTCGTTCTCCCATTCGCCGTCTTCCTCGCCTCGCTCCATGTCGGAACGTCCCAGATCTCTCCCGGCCTGTTGTTCAAGACGCTCCTCTCCCCCCTGTTCCCCTCCTGGAAGGCCGCGATTCCCCCCTCGACGTTCGACATCGTCTTCGCCATCCGGCTTCCCCGCCTTCTGCTCGCCCTGGCCGTCGGGGCGGCCTTGGCCGTCTCCGGCGCCTCGCTCCAGTCTCTCTTCAAGAATCCCCTGGTCAATGAATACATCCTCGGGATCTCCTCGGGAGCGGCCTTCGGCGCCTCCCTCTCCTTCGTCGTCTTCGGCAGCCGGGTCCCCCCCCAGATTTCGTCCTTCGCCTTCGCCGTCCTGGCCGTCGTTCTCGTCCTGGCCATCTCCCGGCGCTCGGACTCCCCCGTCGTCTCCGTCCTTCTCACCGGGGTCATCGTTTCGGCCTTCTTCTCGGCCCTCCTCTCGCTCGTCGAATATTTCGCCAGCCCCTACTCCCTCCAGGCCCTCTTTTTCTGGCTCATGGGCAATCTCTGGAAGTCCGGCTGGGCGGACTTGGCCGTCTCCCTGCCCCTTATCGCGGCCGGCTTGGCCGTCCTCCTGTTCATGCGCTGGCGCTTCAACGTCCTGTCGATGAGCGACGAGGAAGCCCGTTCGTTGGGGGTCCGTCTCCGGCGGGAAAAGCTCGTCGTCCTCGTCACGACGACGATCATCACCGCCGCGGCCACCTCCGTGGCCGGGATCATCGGCTGGATCGGGCTCATTGTCCCCCACCTTGTCCGGATGATCATCGGCGTGGACAACCGGAGGGTCCTCCCCCTCTCGGCCGCCCTCGGGGCGACCGTGCTCATCGTCGCCGACGACATCGCCCGAAGCCTGGCCGCTTTCGAGGTTCCGGTCGGCATCTTCACCAGCCTGATCGGCATCCCTCTATTCATCGTCCTTCTTCGGAAAGCCGGCAAGGTCTGGCGATGAGCCTCCGCGTCCGGAACCTCGTCTTCAGGTACAGGGCTTTCGAACTGCGGGTCGGCGGCCTGGCCTTCGAAGAATCCCGCCTGACGGTCATCGTCGGACCGAACGGGGCGGGCAAGACGACCTTTCTCAAATGCCTGGCCGGGCTCCTTCCCGTTCCGAAGGGAGCGATCGATCTCGACGGCCGGGACCTGGTTTCGCTCGGCGAGCCGGAAAGGGCCCGACGCCTGGCCTTTGTCCCCCAGGAGCACGGGGCGGCCTTCAACTACTCCGTCCTCGATTTCGTCCTCATGGGCCGGACGGCCCATCTTCCCTTGTTCGCCTCGCCCTCGGCCGAGGATGTCCGGATCGCCGAGGAAGCCCTGTCTTTCGTCGGCTTTTCGGCTTATGCCTCCCGGCCGCATTTCCAGCTCAGCAGCGGCGAGCGCCGGATGGTTCTCATCGCCCGGGCCCTGGCCCAACAGACCGACCTCCTCGTCCTCGACGAGCCGACGACCTTTCTCGATCCGCGGCACGAAGCGGAGGTCATGGACCTCGCCCGGAAGCTCGCCGCCGAGAGGCGAAAGACCGTGGTCATGACCCTTCACAACCTCGACCTGGCCGTCCGCTCGGCCGATGAGATGGTCTTCATGAAAAACGGCCGGGTCGTCTCGAGCGGCCGGCCGGAGGACGTTCTGACCGAGAATCTCCTGACCCGGGTTTATGACTTTCCGATGACCCTCTTCCGGCTCGAGGGCCGGACCTTCGTCCTGAGATGACCGGCCGACGGCGGCCCTTCGCCGCCTCGCCGCCCGCCATTGGCAAAGACGGACGCCTATGCTAGAATGCCCCCGCCATGAAAGGCGAGATGTTGGCCAACCTCCGCGAGCGGGTTCGCCTGAAAATCCGCTATCTCAACGGCAGCCGCCTCTACTACGCCTTCGTCGCGGGGGGCGACGCGGTCATCCGGGACCAGGCCTAT
>VGJF01000084.1 GCA_016867585.1 Candidatus Aminicenantota bacterium
GGGCGGCCAGGAGCCTTTCCCCGCCTCCGACGGGGACCCGGAGATCATAAGCCCGGTCGGGGGTCGATTTTTGTCGGAGTTCGGGATTGAGGATCTCCAGCTCGGCCGCCTCGAAGCCCGCGGCGGCGGCCAAGGTCTGCAGCTGGGCCGGGTGATTGACGGTCACGGTGTCGAACCGAAGGGGCGGATATGGCTCGGGAAGCCGGAGCCCGTAGGCCTCCGGGTTCTGGATGATAAGGGTCACGGCGATGAACCGCGGAACGTAACGGGCCGTCTGGTAGGGGAGGCGGGCGAATAGATCCCAGAAATTGTCCAGGTAGTTGATGTTCTGGGTCTTGATGACGCGCTGGACGAATCCCTCCCCGCAATTGTAGCCGGCCAGGGCCGTCGTCCAGTCGCCGAAGTAGGAATGGAGGTCCTCGAGGTATCGGATGGCCGCCTTGGTCGACTTGTAGGGGTCCATCCGCTCGTCGATGTACTTGTCCTGATTGAGGCCGTAGCGGAGTCCCGTCGAACGGATGAACTGCCACAGCCCGAGGGCCCGGGCCGAGGACAGGGCCCGGGAGGAGAAGGAGCTCTCGACGACCGGGAGCCAAACGAGCTCTTCGGGCAGTCCGGCCCGGCGGAGCTCTTCCCTGATCCAATCCCGGTAGAATCCGCTCCGGCGGTAAGCCTCCTCGAAGACCTTTCTTTCGGGTCCGAGGAAGGAGTTGATCTCCTTCCGGACCCACGGGTTGTCTTCGAGGGGGATGGCCCGGTGGTTTCCGACGACGGGATTGCGCCGGGAGGCGTAGATTTCCTGGATTCTTTGGGCGATGAGAAGCCGGAGGTTCTCTTTTTCCTGTTCGAGGGTGGAGTCGGCGGCCGGGAAAGGGATCTTGAGAAGGATGCCGTAAGCGTCGTCCAGGGACTGGATCGCCGCCTCGAAATCCCCCCTCTCCCTGGCCGATTTCGCCTCCTCGTAGCGGGTCAAGGCCTCTTCGAAAGTCAAGGTCGATGAGTCCTTGACGGCCTCGGCCTCGGCAAAGGCGGCTTCGCGGACGGTCCGCCTCTCCTCGTCCGGAATGATCGTCGGTTCGGAGGCCGTCTTTTTCCCGGCCGGCGGCGGGAGGGACTTGGACGGCGGAGCGGCCGGCGCCTCGGCCTGGACGGAAGCGGCCGCGGGCTCCGCCGCCGGAGGGGAAAGCGGGCGCCGGGCGCAAGAGGCCAGGAGAAGAAGGAGGCCGACGGCCGTTCCGGCGGAAAGTTGTCGTATCAGCCTCATGACCTTGAAAACCGTTTATAACACGCCCGAAGCCGCGAGTCAAAAAGAAAAGCCGGACTCTACGCCTTTCGATGCCAATCCCAGGCCGTCCGGAGGATCGTTTGGAGGTCGGAATGCTCGAGCCTCCAGCCCAGGACGCGCTCGGCCTTGGCTTTGGAGGCGAGGAGGACCGGAACGTCCCCCTCCCGCCGGGGGCGGTCCCGGACGGGGGCCTTCCTGCCGGTCACGGCTTCGGCCTCGGCGATGACCTCCCGCACGGAATGGCCGCGCTGGGTTCCGAGGTTGAAGACGTCGCTCGGCCGTCCGGCCAGGAGATGTTCGAGGGCGAGGACGTGGGCCGAGGCCAGGTCGACGACATGGATGTAGTCCCGGACGGCCGTCCCGTCCGGAGTCGGAAAATCCGTCCCGAAGACGTCCAGGCTTTCCCGGCGGCCGAGGAGGGCGAGGATGAGGTTGGGGATGAGATGGGTCTCGGGGTCGTGGACCTCGCCCAAGTCCCCTTCGGGATCGGCTCCGGCGGCGTTGAAATAGCGCAGGGAGACGTAGCGGAGGCCGTAGGCCCGGCCGTAATCGGCCAACATCCGCTCGACCACGGCCTTGGTCCGCCCGTAGGGATTGTACGGCTCCAGGGGGTGGTCTTCGGGGATGGGGATCTCCCGGGGGACGCCGTAGACGGCGGCGCTCGAGCTGAAGATAAAGCTCCCCGCGCCGCCGTCGAGCGTTGCCCCGAGGAGGTTGAGGCTCGAGACGAGGTTTCGGGCGTAGTATTTCCGCGGGTCGGCGGTGGATTCGCCGACCTGGATGAGCGAAGCGAAATGGAGGACGGCCTCGAACCGGCGCCGCCGGAAGACGGCCTCGACGGCCGCCCGGTCCGTCAGGTCGCCGACGACGAGCTCCGCTCCGCGGGCGAATTCGGCCCGGCCCGAGGAGAGGTCGTCGAGGACGACGACCCGGGCGCCCCGGCGGAGGAGGGCCTTGACCGTGTGCGAACCGATGTAGCCGGCCCCGCCGGCGATGAGGATGTCGGTCATCGGACCGCCTTTGCCGCCGCAGGCCTGAGGAGCCGCCCGGCGGCCCGAAGAGCCGCGGCTTTCGTTTCGAACTCGCCGTCGAGCTGACGGCGGTAGATCTCCTTGAGGAGCGCTCCCATTCCGGGGCCGGGCGGGACGCCGAGGGGCAGAAGGTCGCGGCCCAGGAGAAGCGGCCGGATCGACTCCTTGGTCACGTTGAGCTCGGCGAATTTGCCGAGAAGCCAGCGGGCCTGGCGGTCGAGACCCGAAACGAGCCGGCCGCCCCGGCCGGCCCGGTCGGCCGCGTCGAGGGCGGCGACGAGCTCGATTTCTCCGCCGGCCTCCGCGGCCAGCCGATTGAAGGCCTTCTTGGTCAGCGACGCCCGGTTCTGCCAGAGCTCGGCGGCCCAATGGTGCGTGCGGATCAGGGTCAGAGCCGCGGAGGCGACGTCGAACCCCCCCCAGGAGAAGATCTTCAGGCGGCGGAAGGCCTGGCGGGCGATCCGCTCGCTGGCCAGGTCGTGGCCGACGCTCGTCACGGCCATCCGGCCGCGCTTGAATTCCCAGCGGGTCGTCTCGGCCTTGCCGGCGTCGTGGTAGAGGGCGGCCAAGAGGAGGGCGAGCGCTTTCGGCGGGGGGAACCCCAACCGTTCGGCCAGCCGCCGGGCCTGGTCGACCGTGAGCTCCGTGTGGCGCCAGACGGTGTGGTGGCCGAAGGCGTCCTTCTCGGGGTGGAAGAGGGAATCCTGGATGACCAGGGTCAGGGCGTAGAGCTCCGGGAAGAGCCGGCGGAGGGCCCCCAGCTTGAAGAGCTCGTCGAGGCCCCGCGACGGGCGGCTCGAATCGAGGAGGATTTTGACCATCTCCTCGGCGACCCGCTCGATGCTCAGCCCGCCGAGGTCGACCTTCTGGGCGACGGGATAGATTTCGGGGTCGAGGCGGAATCCGAGGACCGAAGCGAACCGGGCCGCCCGGACGACCCGGAGGGGGTCCTCGGGAAAAGCCGCGGGGTTCGTCAGCCGGAGCCGCCGCTGGCGGATGTCCCTTCGGCCCTCGAAGGGGTCGATGAGGGTTCCGTCGGACAAGCGGAGAGCGATGGAATTGCACCGGAAGTCTCTCCGCCGGAGGTCTTCCTCGACGGGCAGGGCGGGGTCGGTCCGGACGACGATGTCCTTGTGGCCGCGTCCGTCGGGAAGGTTTTTGTCCATGGCCCGGTCGGTGCGGGGAAGGGCGACGTCGTAGGTCTTGCCGGCGCGGGTGAACTTGATGACCCCGAAGCTGCGGCCGACGAGGTCGACCCGGCCGTGCTTCTTTAAGGACCGGACGACGTCCTCAAGCCTCCGACCGGCGACGAGGAGGTCGACGTCCTCGGAGGGGATCCCCCTGAGCCGGTCGCGGACGAACCCGCCGACGGTGTAGACCCCGTCCTTGAAGAGGCGGACGAACAGGCCCCTGTCCCGAAAATCGGCTTCGAGGCTTTTCATGTCCGCTCTCCGCTCGTCCGGGCTATTATATATCAGGTTCTCTTCCATTCGGTGTGGGTTCATGAAGCCGGGGTGACGGCCTCGCTCCCAGGTCCGGTTCTTCACGCCCTCCCGAGGCTCGGCGGCTCGGCGGCGAAGAACTCGCGTCTCGGCCCGTCATTTTTCGGGTGTTCGCCGGGACGCTCAGACAGCTTCGCCGGCCGGCTTCTTCCGATCCGGCTGCCCTCGCCGCCGGGGTCTTTGGAGCCGTTTTTCAAGACTTTTCCCTTATTGATATTCACCCCACCTTCCGCCCCTCGAAAAAGGGGCGGCCCCGAAACCTGTTAACGGCTCCGGGGTCGGACATGTCCGCTCGGTCCATCACCCCGGCTTCTCGATCTTCACCCACACAAAATGAAAGAGAACCATATATCAGAACGCCCTTGGGCCGGCGTGGTTTGACTTGCCCGCGGGCCTCCGCTAGAATGAGTCTTCAGTCGGATTTTCATGGAAAAAATCGGCAAGTATAGGATTCTGTCCCAAATCGGCAGCGGCGGGATGGGCGTCATCTATAAAGCTCTCGACCCCGACATCAACCGCGAAGTCGCGGTCAAGACGATCCGCGGCGACCTTTTCGCCGAGGGCGGGGCGAAGGATAAGGTTCTCAAGCAGTTCATGGTCGAGGCCCAGGCCGCCGGGCGTCTCCACCATCCCCACATCGCCACGATCTACGAGGTCGGACGGGAGGCCGACCTGACGTACATCGTCATGCGATACATCCCCGGAAAAAGCCTCCGCAAGGTCCTCGAGTCCGGGAAAACGTTCACCGCCGGGGAGGCCGCGGACCTCCTCCTGCCCCTTTGCCAAGCCCTCGATTATGCCCACCGGAACGGGATCGTCCATCGCGACATCAAGCCCGAGAACATCCTCCTCGACGATGCCGGCCGGCCGATCCTCGTCGATTTCGGGATCGCGACGATCGAGACGGTCAACGTCACCCGGACGCGGATGACCTCGGCCACTCCGGCCTACATATCCCCCGAGCAGATCCTGGAAGGCGAGGTCGACCACCGGACCGACATCTTTTCCCTGGGGATCATCCTGTTCGAGCTTCTGGCCGGCCGGAGGCCTTTCACCGGAGACAACGTCCCGTCCCTCCTCAACCGGATCGTCAACGAGGAGCCGGCCCGTCTGGCCGGCGATGAGGCGGATCCTCCCCGGGGTATGGAGGCCGTCATCCGGAAGGCCCTGGCCAAGAAGCCGGCCGACCGGTACGCCTCCTGCGTCGAGATGGCCGCGGCCCTGGAGGAGGCCTCCGGGGTCATGGTGACGACGGCCCCGCTGCGGGAGGTCCGGACGGCCAAGATCGCCCCCCGGCGGAAGCGGCGGCCGTGGACGGAGAGGGCGAGTCTCGGCAACAAGGCCAAGGCCGCCGTGGCCGCGGCCATGATCGTCTGCGCGGCCGCGGGGGGGGCTCTCCTGTGGACCCGGGTGATTTCCCCGCCCCCCGAGCACGAAGCTCTTGTCGCCGTCTCTCCGTTCCCCTCCGGTTCGACGGCGATTCCGAAGAGCCTCGTCGAATACATCCTCGACCGGTCCTTGATGGCGGCCACGCCGCTGCCCGTTTTCGTCCAGAGCACGCCCGGCCTCTGGTCCCGGCAGACGGACGCCAAGGGAGCCGGACGGCGCGCTCCGCGGATCGAGGTCGGCGGCCGGGTCGACCCGACCGTCACCGGCTATGAAATCACCCTGACGTCCTCCTACAAGGGGAAAAAGCGGACCCGGGTCTTCCCCTGCAAGGGCCCCCTCGACCTCGTCACTTCCCAAGTCAACGAGATGCTGGCCTTCATCGCCTCGACGACGGAAGGGGAAATCGGGACGATGGCCGGAGGCCGGACGTTCGCCCAAATCACGACCTCGGACTGGGACGCCTTGAGCCACTTCCTCAAGGGACAAGAGGCCTGGGACAAGCTCGACTCGGAGGCCGCCCACGCCGAGTTCAAGACGGCGCTCGAAAACGACCCCGACTTCGGTCTGGCCCTCCTGAAAATGGCCGAGGTCAAGCTCTTTCGGGGCGACCGCGAGGACGCCCGGTTGTCCTGCGAGAGAGCCCTCGCCCTGAAGGACCGGCTGATCGAATACGACGTCCTCCGGGTCAACGCCCTCCTGGCCCGGCTCGAAGCCCGTCCCCGGGACGAGCGGGCCAATCTCATGAAGCTCATCGAGGCGTTCCCCCTCAAGAAGGAGTATCTCTACGAGTTCGCCGAGTCCTATTTCCATGTCGGCGACGGCGAGGAAGCCATTCCGTCCTATGTCCGGGCCATCGAAATCGACCCGTCCTACGCTTTGGCTCACAATCATCTCGCCTTTTGCTACGCCTGGACCGGAAGCCATGACAAGGCCGAGGAGCATTTCCGGACCTACGTCAAGCTCGACGAGACGGCCAACTCCTACGACAGCCTGGCGACCGGCTACATGTTCGCCGGGCGGACCGAGAAAGCCCTCGAGGCCCTGGAGAAGGGGCGCGCGCTCGACCCCCGGCTCGATTATCTCTACGGGAATTTCGCGACCAACTTCCAAATCGTCGGGGCCCTGGCCAAGGCCGAGGAAAGCCTCGACCGCCAAGCCGAGGTCAGCACCCGCGACTCCACCAAGCAGGACGTCGCCTTCGACCGGGCCTATCTCCACTGGCTCCGCGGCGACCCGGCCCGGGCCGAAGCCGGGCTCCGTCCGGTCCGGGACCACTATTCCGGACCCGCCTTCCGGTCGCGGCTCGATGAATCGCCCAACCTGCCCTTCTGGCTGACCGGGGTCATGGCCGCCGAGCGGAAAGACCTCCCCCGCCTTCGGGAGGCGATCGGACGCCTCGACCAAAAGGTCCGGACGTTCGAAGTCAACGCGACGAATTTCTTTCCCGTCTTGAAGCTTCTCGTCCACCTCCGCGTTCTTGAAGGACGGCTGGCGGGCGACTTGACGGGCGTCGTCCAAAACATCGAGGAGGGCCGGCGGATCAAGTGGAGGATGGGCTATTGGGGATCGGCCTACAACCTGCCTTTCTTCCTCACCCAATACGCCAGGACCCTGATCGACATGGGAGCGAACCTCCCCCTGGCCCGACAGCTTCTCGAGGAGGTCCTGGCCTACAATCCGTCCTACGCGCCCGCCCTCGTCGACGCGGCCGACCTGGCCCTGGCGGAAAACAATCCCGAAGAAGCCCGCTCGGCGGCCAAGCGGGCCCGGGACGCGCTGGCCCAGGCCGACCCGGATTTCACCGTCCGGAAATCCTTGGAAGCCGTCGAGCGCCGGATCGGAGGGAATTGACATCATGAACGCTCATCTCGTCATCGAGCAGCCGGGCCTGGAGCCCGTCCGCCTGGAACTCGGGAACACGACGGGCATCGGCCGGTCCTCGACCAACCAGGTTTGCCTCAAGGACGACAGCTCCGTCTCCCGGCAGCATGCCCTGATCCGCCGCCAAGGAGAGTCCGAGTACTCCGTCATCGACCTCGGGAGCGCCAACGGGACGTGCCTCAACGGCAAGCTTGTCCTGGGGCCGACCGTCCTCCGGCCCGGCGACCTCATCCGGGTCGGCGAGACGACCCTCCGTTTCGAAATGGAGGGGGCCGCGCCGGACGCGGTTTCGCCCGAACAAACGGTCTACGAACGGACGATGATGGCCGTTCGGATGAGCACGATGGTCGTTCTCGTCTGCGACATCCGCCGGTTCACCCGGATCGGCGAGATCCTCCCCCCCGACCAGCTCTCCCGTTTTCTCGGCTCCTGGTTCCGCCAGACCTCCGGGGAGATCACCTCGCGGGGCGGCGTCGTCGACAAGTTCATCGGCGACGCGGTCATGGCTTATTGGCCCGTCGAATCCGGAAAAGCCGAGGCCGCGGCCGAAAGCGCCGTCGAGGCGGCCAAGGCCATCCACGCCCTGGCCCGGACGGTCGAGGTGCCCGGCCATCCCCGTTTCGAGTTCCAGGTCGGCGTCGGCCTGAACCTGGGGCTCGTCTCGAGCGGGAACATCGGGATGCAGTCCCAGCGCGACATGACGATCATGGGCGACGCCGTCACCCTGGCCTTCCGGCTCGAGGGCGTCTGCAAGGTCAAGAAAATGCCGATCGTCGCCGGGGCCGAGTTCGCCAAATCGCTCGCCTCCCGGTACGCCTTCATCCCCCTGGGCAAGGTCAAGCTCAAGGGAAAGACGACCAGCCCCGAAGCCTTCGGCCTGGCCCTGGAATGAGCCGACCGATGCGCCGCCCGGTTCTCCTCGGCCTCCTCTTCGGGCTGGCTTGGGCCGCAGCGGGCCGGCAGATATACGACGTCGAGATCGTCGTCGGGGGGAAAAGGATCGCCGAGCCCTCGGTCAACGGATACACGATTGCCTTCCACCTCGGCCTCCGAAGCCTGTCCGACCGGACCCTGGAGCTCGTCCGGGTCGACTACCGGATGGTCGTCGAGGACGTCGAATACCTCCGGCTCGAAAGCGAGGTCGACCCGGCGGTGGGCCTCGAGGCGGGCGGCCGGACGACGATCGCCCTTCCGGTCAGGCTGAGCGCGGAATACCTTTTCCCCGCCGTCCCCGGCCTCCGGGACAAGGACCTGGCCGTGGCCTATGTTTCGGGGGGAATGACGTTCCGGGACGAGCGCCGCCGCGAACGAAGGGTCCCGATGGCCTTCTCGGCGGAATTCCCCGTCTATCGGGGCTTCGAGGGCGGGGTCGGACCGGTCGACGTCCGAACCCTGACCGTCGGCGGGTCCGAGCTCACGATGACCGTCCTCTTCAGGAATCTCAACGGTTTCCCGGTCTCCCTCGGCCGGCTTACCTACAAGCTCGAGCTCGTCGGACGGCCCGTCGGCGAGGGGGCGTTCGCCGGGGACAGGACGGTCGACGGCCGGGGGATGGTCGGCTTCCCGGTCCCCTTGACCCTCGATTTCTTCGAGATCGGCAAGGCCGTGTCCGACGGGCTGCTCCAGCCTCCGGTCGCCGTCCGGGTCAGCGGCGAGGCCGAGGTCGAAACGCCCTGGGGTCCGTGGAGAATCCCCTTCGACAAGAGCGACAAGGTCGATGTTCTAAGAAAAGAGGGGGGACACGAACCGAATTCCGGCAAATTCGGATCATGTCCCCGGACGGATTAGAACCAGTAGTTGATCCCGACGGAAATCTGGTAGTGGCCGAGGTCGAGGGGGGCGAATCCGGTGAAAGCCTCGGACATTTTTCCCTTGGCGAAGCTGAGCTTGAACTCCGCGTCGAGGGTCAGGCGGTTGGCGATCGGGAACATGATCCCGCCGAAGACGTGTCCGCCGAAGGAGATTCGGCCGAAATTCCGCCCTTCCATGGCGTCGACGATGTAGATGGGGTAGACGGGGACGTCTTCATTGTAAACGTCGTCGTAGTAGTAATATTCGTCGCTGAAGTCGATCATGTCCCCCTGCATTCTCAGGCTCCAGAAATAGATCCCGGCGCCGGCCCCGACGTAGGGGATGAGCTTCATCCTCCGGCCGAAGGGGACGACCTTGAGCGAGAACTGGATGGGGGTGATGGACGTGTAGAGGCTGTGCTGGGGGGTGAATTCGCCCTCGTAGAGGTCGGGAAAGGCCCAGTCCTCGTAGTCGATCGTGTAGCCGACGTAGCCCTTGTAGAACGCGCCCTTCGTCCGGCTGTAGGTCTCGAGGCCGACGACGAAGCTGATCTCGCGGGTCAGGAAAAGCTCGTAGGCCAGGCCGAACGAGGTGTTCTGAAAATTGGACCTGGCAAAGCTCATGTTTTCGAACTCCGTGTCCCAGAAATCGCTTTTCATCGTCGGGATGAAATAGCTCATCTTGAACGTGACCGTGTTGGCCGCCAGCGGGGCGGCCGCCAGCAACACCGCCAGGGCCGCGATTTTGTAGCTTTTGCTCATGTTCGTCCTCCTACACGCCCCAAAAGGTGCAATTTCCGTGCCAACATCGATCCCGCGGGGCGGCCCGGGCCGCCGGCCCGTCATGTGTCGAAAAGCGGTCAAATGTCCTCTTTCCGAGGAGGGGCGGCTCCTAGTTTAAGGCTCCGCCCGGCCTTTGTAAAGGCGGACGGAATGGCCGATAATAGGCGGGGCAGGCCATGAAAGCGCCGATCATCGCCGTCCGTCCGGGGAGTCCGGGGAGATTCGACGCCGGAGCGGTCCGGCCGGTCATCGACCTCGTCCGCTCCGGCGAGGTGGTCGTCTATCCGACCGAGACGTTCTACGGGCTGGGAGGAAACGCTTTTTCGCCCGCGGCCGTCGAGAAAATCTATGCCCTCAAGGAGCGGGACCGGGGCAAGCCGCTCTCCATCGTCGTCGCGGAACGGGCCGAGGCGGAGGAGGCGGCCTCCGAAATCCCATCCGTTTTTAGGCGTCTGGCGGAGGCTTTCTGGCCCGGTCCGCTGACCTTGGTCGTCAGGGCCAAGCCGGTCTTTCCCGAAGCCATGCTCGGAGCGGGGGGGACGGTGGCCGTAAGGGTGCCGGGCTCGGAGTGGTTGAGGAGCTTCCTGGCCGACCTCGGCCTTCCCTTGACGGCCACGAGCGCCAACGTCTCGGGAGAGGGAGAGATCGCCGACCCGGCCGAGGTCGTCCGATGTTTCGACGGCCGGGTGGCGGCGATCCTTGACGGCGGCCGGACGCCGGGCGGTCGGCCGTCGACGGTCGTCGACGTCACGGCGAGCCCGCCGCGGATTCTGCGCGACGGCGCCGTCCCCGCCGATCTCCTTCGGCCATTCCTATTCTAAGGTCGGCGGCGGAAGCCGCCTTGATCCCGACGTGGGATCTTGAGTTCACCCGAAGATTCGGCCTCGCGGGAATCGTGTAGGCCCGGTTCGATGGGAAGAAACGCCGGAGTTTGATAAGGACTTGCCGCCCCCCAGATACTTTTCGAGGGACTCGGCGTGTCAGGCGGCGGCATGGCCGTCCTCGTGACCCCGTAGCGGAGGGGGGGCCCATTTCGGAGCCGTTTTTCAAGACTTTTTTACCATTGGTATTCACCCCACCTACCGCCCCTCCAAAAAGGGGCGGCCCCGAAAAAGGACAACGGCTCCGTGGGTGATCGGGGGGAACCGACGGGACTGGTTCCTCGGGGCCGGGGTTAGAGGATGGCCACGTCGCCGCGACACGCCCCGAGAAATCAGGGCCTTTGAGAGATGGAGTTGAGGCCGTTCTTGGATGCCGCTCCGCGCCTGGGAGGGGAGCGCGGCCGTCGGGCGATCTTCAAGAATTTAGGCCGTACGAAAGAGAGCCGCCCGCTACGCCTCCTCGACGACCGTCCAGCCGAGCCCGTCGGCCAGGGCGTGGACCGGCTTCTTGAAGTCGCCGTAGAAGGTCACCCGGTGCCAACCCCATTTGTCCCACATCGTGAAGAGCTTTTCGATGTCGCCCAAGGGCTCGGCGCAGAGCTTCGTCCGGCAGGCCCGGTCGTTCGGGTCGTTGCCGATGGCCTTGGCCTGGTGAAGGATGATTTCCCGGCGCGGATCGGAGACCTCGACCGTGGTCGTCAGGAAGCCCTCGGGGAGGAGCGAACGGACCGAGGCTCCCTGCCGGTCCTCGGAGTGGGTCAAGATCTCGTAGGGGTTGGACGGGCCCAACGGCCCGAAGGCCCGGCTCGAGGCGACGCAGTGGGCGTAGATGATCTGGCGGCGGGCGGTGTCGATGACCGGGTCGGAGATGTATCCCGGCCGTCCTTGGGATATTGTCGTCAGGGCGACCATCGTCGCCGTCGAGGGGACGTCGCATTCGCAGGCCCCGACGAGGCCTTCGTTGAGGAGCTCCATGAATCCCAGGCAGGGATAGGCGTGGATGTGTCCGCCGTAAAACCCGCCGAGGCAGTTGATCGTGACGGCGTTGGCCCCGTGCCTGCGGAGGACGGCCTTTTGGCTGAGGTACATCGCCGCCGAGTTTTCGACCTCGGCCCGGGAGACGCCCTCGACGAGGGCGGCCTCGCGGATCCAGCGGTCGGCGATTGTCCGGGCTTCGTCCTTGTCGGCCGCGGCCCAGGCTTCGTTGAGCTCGGCGAAGGGGAGATAGATGACG
>VGJF01000085.1 GCA_016867585.1 Candidatus Aminicenantota bacterium
TCTGAAAATGCTAAAGATCGAGCCTCTTCCTTCGGTTCTTGCCGCCGAATAAGGCGCTTTTCGACCTGGATACACGCCTGATTTTCCAAAAACAGGTTTATCCCTAATGATTACTGATAGTTACAAGTTTTTTTGGCATCTAGCCGTGTCAAACTCGGGTTAAAAGCTTCCTTTCGTTTAATCTTCAATAGATCAAGGTACAGAGCTCATTAGAAGTTAAGGCGCGACGGACCTATTTGGGCTTTTACCATATGAAGTGCGAACTTAACATTATACAAACATTGCGCAATTTCTTTTCTTGATACATCGGGCTTCATGGCCTTTCTATATGAATCTTCAATTAGGCCAAGATGAATCTGTAATCCCTCAACAGCATGAGCACGCCATCGACGAGGCGTTTGCTGAAGTTTCCCTTGTAGACCCTCACTCAGTTTCTTGGATTCATCATACGCATTCTGAATCTTTCTACGTGCTGACCTTCGAAAAAACAACATAATTAAATTTTACCTCATAAGCTGTCAAAAATTCTTGAATCCAGCCGTGAGAAGAAAATTCCTTTTCGCGCCCAACGAGAAATCCCCGCTCGCGGACTCCCGATCGACTCTTCCCCTCACGACAAGGAGGATATCCCGGCCCCTCGCGGATGTCAATATTCTTGACTCCCTCTAAGAAGCGAGTCATAATCCATTTATGAAAATGGGGGCTCAAATGAACCGGGTGTCAAAACCCCGATGTGCGATTCATCATTCAGGATGACATGAGCGGTCAGTCGATATTCAAAGCCTACTTCAAGGAACTCTACGCTGTTGCGCAGCATGGCGACGCGCGCGAGGAAAGCTTCTATCCCGCACTCGCCGACATGCTGAAGACGCTTGCCGAATCGACCGGACGCAGGCATGTCCGCGTCACCACGCTCCCGAAGCCGACCGATGCGGGCAACCCCGATTTTCGCCTCTGGAACGGCAAGGACCGCATTGTCGGTTACGTCGAAGCCAAGAAGCCGGCCGAAGAACGGCTGGACGCGGTCGAGGACTCGGAACAACTCAGGCGTTACCGTGCCACCTTCCCGAACCTCATCCTCACCAACTTCTTCGAGTTCCGCCTTTACCGCAACGGCGAACGTGTGCAGACGGTTCATGCCGCCCGCCCCTTCGTGCTCACACGCCTGCGCACAACCCCCGTCATCGAAAAGCCCGACGACCTGCATGCTCTGCTCGACCGTTTTCTCGATTTCTCGCTGCCGAAGGTATTCTCGGCGGAATCGCTTGCCGTGGAGCTAGCCAAGCGCGCGCGCTTCCTGCGGGATGTGGTCGCTCAGCAACTCGGGCAGGAAAAGGACGCCCCCGGCGTTCTGTCAGGATTCTTCGAGGCATTCAGGACGTTCCTGATCGGCACCCTCAAATCCGAAGACTTTGCCGACCTCTTCGCGCAGACGATCACCTACGGCCTGTTCGCCGCCCGCACTCGCTCCGGCGAGGGGTTCAGCCGCCGCGCCGCGTTCGACAGCATCCCGCACACCATAGGCATCCTGCGCGATCTGTTCCGCTTCATCTCCTTGGGCGACCTGCCCGATCAACTCGCCTGGTGCGTGGACGACATCGCCGAAGTGCTCGCCGTCTCCGACGCCCCCGGCATCCTCGACCGCTACTACCACGAGGGCAAGGGCAGCGACCCCATCGTCCATTTCTATGAGACTTTCCTTGCCCACTACGATCCCGACGAGCGCGAACGCCGGGGCGTCTATTACACGCCCGAACCGGTCGTCGGCTACATCGTCCGCTCCCTCCACGGTCTGCTGAAGACCGACTTCGGAAAGCGCGACGGTCTTGCCTCCGACGGAGTAACCCTTCTCGATCCGGCCGCCGGCACCATGACCTTCATCGCCCGCGCCGCCCAGCAGGCTGTCGCCGAGTTCGAGACCAAGTACGGCAAGGGCGGGCGCGAGGATTTCATCCGCCGCCACATTCTCAAGAACTTCTATGCCTTCGAACTCATGATGGCACCCTACGCCGTCGGCCACCTCAAGATAAGCTTCTTCCTCGAAGAGCTCGGCCACCGTCTCACCGACGACGAGCGCGTCCCGTTCTATCTCACCAACACCCTCGACACCGAGGAACTCGAGCAAAGCCGCCTTCCCGGCTTCTCCGCGCTGGCGGAAGAATCCCGGCTTGCCGGAGTCGTCAAGAAACAAACCCCCATCCTCGTCATCCTCGGCAATCCACCGTATTCCGGCCATTCCACCAACATCGGCGAATGGATCCGCGGCCTAATCGACACTTACAAGCAGGTGGACGGCGAGCCCCTGGGTGAAAAGAACCCGAAGTGGTTGCAGGACGACTATGTCAAGTTCCTGCGTTTCGCCCAGTGGAAAATCGAGCAGGCCGGGCGCGGCGTCGTCGGCATGATCACCAATCACTCCTACCTCGACAATCCGACCTTCCGCGGCATGCGCCAAAGCCTCATGCGCACTTTCGACGACATCTATATCCTCGACCTGCACGGCAATTCGCTCAAGAAAGAGACCTGCCCTGACGGCGGCCCCGACAAGAACGTGTTCGACATCCGCCAGGGTGTCGCCATCGCGTTCTTTGTTAAGCGAGGTGGCAAGACGAAGGTGGATGCTGTTGTCCGTCATGCTGATTATTATGGCCTTCGGGAAGTCAAGTACGACTGGCTGAACGCGAATGACCGTAGCTCCACCGATTGGCGGAAATTGAATCCAACGTCGCCTTTCTATCTGTTCGTGCCGCGGGACATTGTGCTGGAAGCGGGCTATAGCCGATTTGCCGGGATTCCTGACATATTCCCCGTTAATAGCGTTGGCATTGTGACAGCAAGGGACGGGCTTACAATCCAATACTCCTCACAGGATGTTTGGCGAACCGTCACTGTGTTCTCCAAGATGGAACCGGAGCTGGCACGGCAAGGGTACAGCCTTGGGAAAGACGCTCGGGACTGGAAGGTCACATTGGCCCAAAAGGATCTTCTCGAATCCGGTCCTAGCCGCGACAAGGTGGTGCCGATTCTCTACCGACCTTTCGATATACGCCAAACCTACTACACGGGAAAGACGCGAGGATTCATTTGCATGCCCCGCCCCGAAGTCATGCGCCACATGTTGGCGGGCAAGAATATGACACTTGTTACACCAAAGCAGCACAAAGAAGAGTTCGGCGCTTTTACAACGGAATCTATCGGGACACATAAGACCGTTGCCGCCTACGACATCAACTACTACTTTCCCCTCTACCTCTACCCAACCGCCGACCGAAAAGATCTTTTCGCCCAACACGAACCATCGGAACGCCGTCCGAACCTAAATCAGACCACTGTCGCCGCGCTGTCGACAGCCTACGGCAAGGAGCCGGCGCCGGAAGACATCTTCCACTATATCTACGCCGTGCTTTTCTCGCCCGCGTACCGGACGAAATACGCCGAGTTCCTGAAGATGGACTTCCCCCGCATCCCCTTCACGGCGGACGCGGAGCTGTTCGATAAACTAGCCGGTCTGGGCGAGAAACTCGTTAAACTGCACCTGCTCAAGTCTCCGGAGCTCGATCCGCCTGCCTGCCGATTTGAGGGTCAAGGCGACGGCCGCGTCGGCAGAGATCGGAAGGCCGGCTTGCGCTATGACGCCAAAGGACAGCGCGTCTACATAAACGCGGAGCAACACTTCGCGCCGGTGCCCGAAGCCGTCTGGACATATCAGGTCGGCGGCTACCAAGTATGTGAAAAATGGCTTAAGGACCGGAAAGAACGCCGCCTTGAACTCGATGACATCCGAACCTACTGCCGCATTGTGACCGCACTGGGCCGGACCATCGAATTGCAGAGCGAGATCGGCGTCCTCTATCCCGAGGCGGAACAGGAGATCGTTTCCATGACGGATTCTGAAAAGGAAATCCAGGCAGAGAGCCCAATAAACGAGTAGCCGTGGATTCGGGCATGACAAGATTGACAGAATATTCCGGCTGTAAAGGACAGTGATCCCGATTCATGTCAATCTGCGACTGTCGAAGCCTGGCTGACGAATGACCGGATTCAACCGATTCGGCGGAGGAGCCAGACGGCGTTCTGGATGTCGCGCTCGATGATCTCGCATTCCCGGCGCTCTTTCTCGATGTAAGCGGCGATGTCGGAAGCGAGGCCGGGCCGGCGGGCCGCGAGGCGCCGGCCGCGCTCTTCGATCCGGGCCTGATACCGTCGATTCTGGGCTTCGGCTTCGGCGCGCGTGAAGAGTTTCTCGGCGAGGATTTCATCGCCGTGCGACGCGAGTTGGGCCCGGGTCCGCACGCCGTCGAGGAGGACTTCATATCCGGGGAAGTCGACGGCCCGGTCGAGAAGATAGGCATCGTCGACGACCATGAGGCCGCCGGGCCGGACGCAGCGCCGCAGGACGCCGACCGTTTCGCCGGGACCGCCGTAGACGGGTCCGACGGCCAGAAACAGAGCGGCGTCGTAGCCTGTCTCTTTTGCGGCCTCGCTCCGGATATCGCCGGCCCGGAATTCGCACAAGCCGGCGACGCCTCCCGTCTCGGCCCTCCTCCGGCCTTCGTCGACAAAAGGGACGAACGCGTCGATGCCCGTGACCGAGCAGCCGAGAGCGCGGGCCAACACGACGGCGACCGCCCCCTTGCCGCAGCCGAGGTCGAGAACCCGCGCCCCGGCTCCGATCCCATGCCTTCCCAGCCAATCCGCCACGAGGCCGGCATCGCTGCCGAGTTCGTCGAAGTCGACAAGGAGCTCGTCCAAATAGGGCAACAAGCGGACCGAAAGGCCGAAATAGAGGGCTAAGTCCGGGCCAAGTTCCGGCGCGCTTGCGCCTGGCGGGCCTTCCGGATGGTCGGCCGGCCGGCCTTCTTCCGCCGGCCGCCGATGGCGAAGACGATCGCCTCGGGGAGAGCCGCCCCCAGGGTTTCCGATTTCAGGTCCAGTATTTCGCCGCATTGTCGTTGTTCTGCCAGAGATGGAATCGGTCGATGATCTCGCTGGCGCTGCGGCGGTTTTTGTCGAAAACTTCGGCTTGGGGGTCCAAGGTCGAGGCCTGGCCAAAATCCTTGAAGGACGCGACGATCAGGCGAGCCGTCAAATCGTCGGGCCGAGGCTCGAATTCGATGATTTTTCGAAGCTCATCGGAGTGGGTTGAGCACAGCGAGACCTCGCCCTTGCCCGGCAGATCGAAACGATAGGAAGCGGATTCCCGGCAGAGCCGGCAGCGCGGCAAGCCCGAACCGGGGTTCGAGGAAAAGGGATTGAGTGTCGATTTCAGGGCCTGAACGATGGGAACCCCGATCATGATCAAGGCGAGCAAGATCAGCTGTCCGAGAGCTTTCTGTCCTTCCTCCCCTCCGGCGAGCATGACGATCACGAGAAGGACGATCCCGGCGACAACCATGACCGCCTTCCACTTTTTCTTCTTCGGCTTTGTCCCAAAACCCGGAACGCTCTTGCCTTCGAGAAAAAGGTCGACGAGCGTCCCGATCATTTTCTGGCGAGACTGCGCCATGTCGTTCAATTTTTCGGTCGCCGTGTTCAGCATCTGGACGCCGCGGGCGTTGTAGAACTGGGCCAGCATCTTGTCCAGGGCCTCCCGGCCCGCCTCCGGGGCCTTGTCCCGCGCCTTCTTCATCAGCCTGATCGCCTCGTCCCAGCGGCTCCCCTCGGCCGCCTTTTGGGCCTGATTGATCAGCCCGGCGATCTCCGGGTCCAGCCCAAACAGCCCCGACTTCGCCTGCTCGACAAGCCCCTTGGCCCGCTCGTAGTTCTCCGCCCCCCGCTTCGATCCGAGATCCTTCGCCTCCTTGAGGCACTTCACTCCTTTGTCGACTTGGGACTCGATCAATCTCGTCAGCCCTTTCCGGCTCTCCTGGAGCTTTTTCTGGGCCTCGTTGATGAGCCCGATCCCCCGCGTGGTCAGGATCTCCGCCAACGTCTCCGTCAGCTCCTTGTCCTTGACCACCTTCCCCGCTTTCCTCAGCATCCCAATCGCCGTCTCCGGCTCGCTTGTCTGCAGCAGCGCCGCCCGGCGCTCACCCCGACCTTTCGCTCCCCCTTCGGAACTTGCACCCCAGCCTTGTTCAGCTGCCGCGCCGTCCGAAGCTCCGTCGCAAACAAATGGTCGTACTCCTGGTGCCGCCGGACCGACTCCCCCTCCCCCACTCCGCGATATCTCTCGATCTGACCCTGGAATAGGGCCCCCAGATGCCCTTCCACGCTCCGGCTCAGGCCCTCCAAGTCCCCTTCCCCCAAGTATCCCTTCGCCCCCTCCCGCGTCTCTCTCCCCTCCCCTCCCAGCCCGCGTTCATCGGAAAAGCGTGCATCAGAGCGATTTCGGCTTCTTCTTGACGACCCGGTCGGCCAGGCCGTAGGCGACGGCTTCCTCGGCCGACATGAAGAAATCCCGCTCGGTGTCCTGCTTGACTTTCTCGAGGGGCTGGCCCGTCCGCTCGGCCAGAATCTCGTTCAGCCGGGACTTGATCCTCAGGATTTCCTTGGTGTGGATCTCGATGTCGGTCGCCTGACCCTGGGCCCCGCCGAGCGGCTGATGGATCATGATCCGGGCGTTGGGCAGGACGAGCCGCTTGCCCTTGGCCCCCGAGGCCAGGAGAAAAGCCCCCATCGAGGCGGCCTGCCCGAGGCAGACGGTGACGACGTCGCACTCGACGAACTCCATCGCGTCGTAGATGGCCAGCCCGGCGGTGACGGCCCCCCCCGGGCTGTTGATGTAGAAATAGACGTCCTTGCGGGGGTCCTGGGATTCGAGAAAGAACAGCTGGGCGACGAGGGAATGGGCGATCTGGTCCTCGACCTGGCCGACGAGGAAGATGATCCGGTCCTCGAGCAGCCGGGAGTAGATGTCGTAAGCCCGTTCGCCCCGCTCCGTTTTTTCGATGACATAGGGAATCAAAGCCATGGCTGTTTCTCCTTCTCCGTCAGGCTTTGGAAAAAGCCAACTTGTCGCCGTCCGCCCGGACCGAGATGACGTCCCCTTCGCCGAAGGCTTGGGCGACGAAACCCTCGGTCAAAGGCTTCGTGATCTCGTTATCCAGAATCTGGATGAGGCTGCGGACTCCGTAAGCGATGTCGCATCGGGCGACGAGGCGGTCGAGGACGGCCTCGTCGACGGCCAACCGGGTCTTCTTGGCGGCCAGCCGCCGCTCGATCCTCGGCAGGAGAATCGTCGTCAGGACCGCTTTCAGGCCGGCCGGGTCCAGGGGGAAAAAGACGATCTTGTGGGGCAGCCGGCCCAGGAACTCGGGCCGGAATTTCGACATGAGGGCGGCCTCGACGTTTTTCCGGAAAGCCTCCAGGTCGATCGGCTCTCCGGACGCCGGCCCGGCCGCGGAGGCTTCGGCGACCTGGATGCCGATCGGCCGGCCCGAGGCCTCGGGTCTCACCCGCCCCCCGACGTTCGAGGTCAGGATGACGAAGGCGTTCTGAAAATCGGCCCGCCGGCCGGAGCTGTCGGTCAGCCTGGCCTCGTCGAAGATTTGGAGAAAGACGTCGAAAACCTTGGGGTGGGCCTTTTCGATCTCGTCGAACAGGACGACGGAATAGGGGTATCGGCGGACCTGCTCGACGAGCTGTCCCCCGGCTTCGAAGCCGATATAGCCGGGCGGGGCTCCGATGAGCTTGGAGACGGAATGCTCCTCCATGTACTCGGACATGTCGAAGGCCAGCAGCTTCCCTTCCGCGCCCTCAAAAAGGATGTCGGCCAGGGCCTTGGCCATCTCCGTCTTCCCGACCCCCGTCGCTCCGGCGAACAGGAAGAGGCCGGAAGGTTTGTTCTTTTCCGGCCCCAGGGCCTTGACCTCGGTGATCGCGGCCGCGACCATATCGACGGCCGCCGTCTGGCCGATGATCCGGGCGGCCAGCTTTCCCCTGAGGTTCCGGACCCTCTCGGCGTCCGAGGACAGCAGCACCCTGAGGGGAATGCCCTTCCGCTTGGAGACGGCCTCGGCGATGTGGGGTTTTTCGAGGGACGCGGCCTCCTCTCGCCGGGAGTCGACGCTGTGGATCCGGAGCATGGCCGCGGCCTCGTCGACGAGGTCGAGGGCCTTGTCGGGGAGGAAGGCGTCGGGGAGGTACCGGATCGACATCTCGACGGCGGCCTCGACGGCCTCGTCCGAGATCCGGAGGCCGTGGTGCTTCTCGTACGAGGCCTTCAGCCCGGACAGGATCGTCAAGGTCTCTTCCCGGGTCGGTTCCTTGACGACGACGGGCTGGAACCGGCGCTCGAGGGCGGGGTCGCTTTCGATGTATTTCTTGTACTCCTTGAAGGTCGTGGCCCCGATGCAGCGGAAGTCGCCGCTCTGGATCGCCGGCTTGAGGATGTCGGCGACGCCGACGGACCCGGACCCGCCCCCGGCCTGCATGATCGTGTGGATTTCGTCCAGGAAGATGACCAGCTTCCGGTCGCGCTCGGCCTCCTTGAGGAGGGCGGACAGTTTCTCCTCCAGGTCGCCCCGGAATTTGGTCCCGGCCACGATGTCGCCCATCCGGATCTCGACGATCCGGACGCCCTTGAGCTCCTCGCCGGTGAGCTCCTCCCGGACCAATTTCTGGGCCAGCCCCTCGACGACGGCCGTCTTGCCGACTCCGGGGTCGCCGAGCAGGATGGCCGAATTTTTTTTCTTCCGGGTCAGGGCCTGGGCGACGGACTTGATCTCCGGGTCGCGGCCGATGACCGGACCGAGCTTGTTCGCCCGGGCCAATTCGGTCAGGTCGCGCCCGATCTTCGAGACGATCGACGTCCCCGGTTGGGCCTGGGCGCTCCCCCCGGGAGCTTCGAACGAGGCCGGGGCGGGCCGCGGAGTTTTTTCCAAAGCGTCCTGGAAACCGGCCCTCAGGGCATTGACGTTGACTTTTTGCCCGGCCAGGAAGTCGACGACCGTGCTCGTCTCTTCTCCGAGGAGGGCCGTGAGGAGATGGGTCAGGTTGAGGTCCGGGTGGCCGAAGAGGCTCCTCAGGCGGTCGGCATCCTCGAACATCGCCCGGCAGGCGTCGCTGCGGTGGAGGACCTCGCCCCGGACCGTCTGGGGGCCCATGGGCAGCGACGAGCGCAGCAGCCAGCGGAGGTTGGAGACGTCGGCTCCCGCTTTTTCGAAAATCGGCCTGAGGACGCGGACCTCCTCCAAGGCGGCCGGGGCCACGTCGGGCGGGACGCCCATCTTGCCGACCAGTTCGTCGTGGGTCAGGTCGAGAAGTTTCAAGAGGCCGAGGAAAATGTGCTCCTTCTCGATTTTCTCCCGGCGAAGGATGTTTCGAGCCTCGAGCCCGCCGAGCTGCCAGGCGATGAAGACGGCCGGAGTGATTCTTTCCATGGGGGCTTCCTCGCTCTATTCGGAATGTTTTTTCGGCGGCGCCGCCGCGAGCCGGGAGCCGTAGATGGGAATGGCCAGGACCTGGCCCGGAGAGATATCATGGGCGCTCTCCAGGGCGCCTCGGTTCGCCTCGAAGATCCGCGGCCAAAGGCCCGGGCGGCCGAGGAACCTCCCGGCAATCGCCCCGAGGGAGTCGCCGGCCTGGACGGTGTAAAAGAGGACGTCTTCCGGGGCCGGCCTCTCCGCGGGAGGCACGACGCGGAGGTCCCGGGCGTCGACGTCCGCTCCCTCGGCCGCCCTCAGGGCGAGAATGAGGAGGAAATCCCTGTGGAGGTCGCTGGGGACTTCGCCGGCCAGGGAAAGACCGGAGGGGGTGGCCTCAATCCGAGGAAGGCAGGCGGACAAGGCGGGCTGGCCGGAAAACGCCGCCTGGACGAGAGAGGCCAGGACATCCCCCGCGGGACGCTCCGGCTTCTTTTCCTCCGGGCGGAGGAGCAGGAAGACGGCTCCGCCGAGAACGAATCCGGCCAAGGCCGCGGCCAAGGCCAAGCCCTTCGCCTTGCGGCCGTTTCGCGCCGCCCGGAGGGGGGAGGAAATCCCTTCCAGGGCCCGGCGGGCTTCCCCCAGGCCCGGGTCGAGGGAGACGGCGGCCGATAGCTTTTCCGCGGCCGCGGCGGCGTCGCCGGCGGCCAAAAGCCTCAAGCCTTCGTCCTGGAGCCTTCGCGGCAGCCCCCTCAGCCGGTGCAGCGGCTTCAAGTCTGTTCCGCAAAAGGGGCAGTTCGACTGGTCCTCCCCGATGTTCTTCCCGAATCCGCACGGACAGTCGATCATCGCCCGGCTCCTTTCAGACGAGGTTGAACTGGCGGCAGATCTCCCGGGCCTGGTCCAGGTTGCTCCGGAACACCGAAGTCCCGGGGTCCAGCTTGGCCGCTTTCTCGAAGTCGGACCGGGCCGATTTGACCACGAGGTCGTCGCCCGGGGCGAGCTGCGGTTCGTTCATTTTTTTCGCCGTTTCGACGCAGCCCGAGCAGAGATACTGGCCGTCGTAGGTGTAATCCGCGGTCTTATCGCACCAGGAGCACTTGGGCCTCGGCGGCTGGCCGTAAATATGCGGCATATAGAGATTGGGATTCAACGTCGTTTTGAAGAACTTTCTCATTTTGGCGAACAACTCGACGAGGACGGGAGCGATCATCGCAAGGATCCAGGCAGCGTACAACAACACGGTAACGAATTTAGGAATCTTCATGGAGGATTTATTGATCATCAAGAGAAGGACGATCACGACGGCCGCGATCAGAATCCAAACGAGGGCTTTCTTCTTGTTTGTCTTCGCCGTCTTGGCCTTGCCGGAGCTTTTCGACGAAAGATTCTTCCCCAATCCGTCTTTCATGAAGGCGCTGAGGTCGAAATTCCCTTTCCCGGAAAGCATCATGTCCTTCAAGGTCTTCATCCGGGAAGTCGCGCCGCTCAGCTTCTGGACGCCGCGGGCGTTGTAGAACTGGGCCAGCATCTTCTCCAGGGCCTCCCGGCCCGCCTCCGGCGCCTTGTCCCGCGCCTTCTTCATCAGCCTGATCGCCTCGTCCCAGCGGCTCCCTTCGGCCGCCTTATGGGCCTGATTGATCAGCCCGGCGATCTCCGGGTCCAGTCCGAGCAGCCCCGACTTCGCCTGCTCGACCAGCCCCTTGGCTCGCTCGTAGTTCTCCGCCCCCCGCTTCGATCCGAGATCCTTCGCCTCCTTGAGGCACTTCACCCCTTTGTCGATCTGCGTCTCGATCTCCGCGGTCAGCCCCTCCTTGCCCTCCTGGAGCTTTTTCTGGGCCTCGTTGATGAGCCCGATCCCCCGCGTGGTCAGGATCTCCGCTAACGTCTCCGTCAGCTCCTTGTCCTTGACCACCTTCCCCGCCTTCCTCAGCATCCCGATCGCCGTCTCCGGCTCGCTCGTCTGCAGCAGCGCCGCCCGGCTCTTGGTCTCCCCCACGACCGTCTGCCGGATCTCCTCCCCAAGCTCGCCCACGGCAAGCCCTTTCTTCCAGTTCTCCAGCGCCGCGTCGTACCGCTTCAGGCTGAACTCCTGCCTCCCCTTCTCCAGATACGACCTCGCCAGAAGCCTCTTCGCCTCCTTCGCCCCCAAAGCCTCCGGCCCCAGACCCGTCAGGGCCGCGATCGCCTCGTCGTATTTCCGGTTCTCCACCAGGACCGCGATGTCCGCGTACGGCGACAGCCCCGCCGCCAGGTTCTTCAGCTTCTCATCGGCCGGCCTCTCCTCCGCCAGCCGGCCCACCTGCACCCGCACGCTCTCCAGAAGCCCCAGCTCCTGCAGCATCAGCCGCCCCGCGCTCACACCGACCTTCCGCTCCCCCTTCGGAACTTGCACCCCAGCCTTGTTCAGCTGCCGCGCCGTCCGAAGCTCCGTCGCA
>VGJF01000086.1 GCA_016867585.1 Candidatus Aminicenantota bacterium
GGCTCCACCCGGCGTAGAGGATCAGGGCCAGAGCCAGGCCGAGGCGGGCCGCCCTCGCCCCGAAAGGCCGGCCCTCCTTCCGGCCCGGGCCCCGGACCCCGTCCCCGCCTCCAGCGACGGCCGCGACGAACGCGGCCAGAATCCAGAAGACGAATTGCGTCTCGAAGCTGGCCAGGTAGGAATGGAAGAGCATGTTGACGCCGAGCGAAACGAGTCCGGCCGCGGCGCCGTAAAGGAAAAACCGGTCCCGGCCGAGGCCCGTCCTCCTCCGAAGCCCCCTGGCCGCCTCCCATCCGACCGCCCAGAACACGCCCAGGACGGCGGCCAGCCCGGGAAGGCCCATCTCGGCCCCGGCCTGAAGGAAGTAGTTCTCGGCCGAATCGATCCTTCGCCAGCCT
The DNA here is from genome assembly GCA_016867585.1 of Candidatus Aminicenantota bacterium. Taxonomy (GTDB): domain Bacteria; phylum Acidobacteriota; class Aminicenantia; order Aminicenantales; family UBA4085; genus JAAZPG01. The sequence goes on from VGJF01000086.1 coordinate 399, forward strand.
TCGAACCCGGCCGGGTAGGACGTCTTATCCCGCTCGTAGTAATTCGGGAGCTCGACAATATAGCTCCCCACCCCGACTCCGGTCAGGGGATAGCCGCCCATCATCCGGACCGCCTCCCGCCACAGAAAATACCGCTCGGGGGATAGGCCGACGACGCCCCCCCCGGCCGCCCCCCCTCCGAGGGCGCTTTTCATCCTCTCGTGAAGGCGCGAGTCGGAGAGGACGCCGAAAGCGGCCGCCGCGGCCAACAGGCCGATCAACCCGGCCGCCGCCAGGACCGGCCGCCGCTTCCGCCGACGCCCCGTCGTCCCGCCGTCCCCGCCGCCGGCCTCATCCTCCCTCCGGGCGCCGCGCCGGTCGAGGACCGCAAAGAAAAGCCCCGCCAGGGCGGCCGCGCCGAGCCCCAAGACGGCGCTCCGGACCCCGATGAAGGGAAAGACGAGGATCGCGAGGGCGACGGCCGCGAGACAAAGCCGCCGCGGCGGTCCGGCCGAGGCGATGGCCGCGCCGGCGAAAAACGGGACGAGCCCGGAGACGGCCCCTCCGAAGGCGTTCGGGTCCTTGAATGTCGCGTTGATCTGTTTCAGGGCGACCCAGAAGCCGGTATTGCCCAGCGAAGGGTCGAAGGCCGCCTGGACGAGCCCGAAGAAGGCCGCGGCGAGGAGGCTCCCGGCCAGAACGACGGCCGCCTTCCGGCGCGCCTTCCGTTCCTGGAAAAGGGCGACGAAGAAGGCAAAGAGGGCAAATCCGGCGAGATAGCTCAGGGCGGAGAAAATCGTGCTCATTCTCGCCCCGCCCGTCGTTACCCCGTTGACGTTGGCCGTGAGCTCGTAAATCCCGTCCGCCCGCAACGGATAAAAATGGGTCCATTTCCAATAGGCGACGACGGCCGAGACGGCGACCACGGCCGCGGCGAATCTCAAGGGAAAATCAACGGCGCTTCCCGGGATTTCGCCCTCTCTCTCCGGGCCCCGGCCCGAAGCCGCCGCGCCGAGCGCGCCGCGCAGAAACAAACCCAGAAACAAAAAGAGGGCCAGGACGAGGGACGTCGGAGCGTGGGGGGTGTCCTGCTGGACACCGAAGAAGTACGGCCAGTTGTTGACCAGGGGAAACGCGCCCAGAAACGCCGCCCCCCCCAAGGCGGGCTTCCAGGCCGTCAGGCCCGCGACGAGGAGGCCGACCGGAAGAAAAGCCGCCTGGAAGCCGGGGATCAGCGGGACGTATTTCCGGTAGAAGGCGCCGAAGGCCAAGACATAGAGCGCCGACCCCGCGAGATAAAAAAGAGCTCTCCTGGCTTTCACCTTCAAACCGGCCTTCCCGCCGCCTGCATTGTATCGGAATATCGCCGGCCTCTTCAAATCCCCAAGAATCATATCCGCCCACTATTCTCGCCCGGAGGGGATGCCTGACCGTCAGGCAGGCTTTCTCTCTCGACCTTCCTGCGTCGCCTGCAAACGGGAACGGCCGGAACGTGATGAGGGTTTGCCGCCCCGCAGGCGCTCTTCGAGGATCCCGTTTTCGGACGCCGGATTTTCAGAGACCTTCAGCGCCTTCGGAGAAACCGGGAGCGGGTGAAGCGCGGGGAGTGTAGGGGCCGAGGCGCCGAGAAGGAGCGGCGAGGGGCGGTCCATCAAACCCGATCTGGAGTGGAGGCCGTTGCCGGGCGCGGCGGCGACGGAAGTTCGGACGCGCAAAGGCTGTTTGACGGTCCGGCTGCCCCGCCGGGGCCCGCGGTTTGACAGGGGCCGCGGTCTATGATGAAATCGCCTCTCACCGAAATGCAGATCTTCGGCCGTCAGGCCCGCAAATACGTCGCGTTCTTCAGCCTCGTCCTGTCTGACCTCGCCGCCGTCACCCTGTCGTTCTACGTCGCCTACGCCGTCCGGGCCTACGTCCTGACCCGCGTCTTCACCCACGCCTTCATCTGGGGCGTCGACTGGCGCGAGTTCAGCAGCCGCTGGTATGCCCTCGGCCTCTGGGTCGTCGTCTTCGCTTATGAGAAGCTCTATGTCAAGCGCCTTTCCATCTGGGAGGAGACGCGGGTTGTCATCAAGGCCCACACGATCGTCTTCGGCTTCATCGCCGTCTCCTTTTTCGCCCTGAGGAGTTATTTCCCCTTCTCCCGCCTCATCTTGACCATGGCCTGGCTGCTCGGTATCGCCTTTCTTCCGGCCTTCCGCTACGGAACGAAACGCCTCCTTATCCTCTCCGGCCTCTGGCGCAAGAGAATCGTCGTCATCGGGTCCTCGGAGGCGGCCGCGGAGGTCATCGCGGCCATCCGGTCGACGCGGACCATGGGCTACCGGACGGTCGGCTGCCTGACCGACGACCGGACCAGGATCGGCGAGTCCATCGCCGGGGTTCCCATCCTCGGCCATTTCGAGGACGTCGAGGACATCCGGGAGCGGACGCCCTTCGAGGACATCGTCGTCACCTTCCCCAACCTTCCCCACGACCGCCTCATAGAGCTGCTCAAGCGCTGGGACGGGGTGGCCGAGACGATCCGCCTCGTCCCCCAGACGGGCGATTTCATCACGGCCGGGGTCGAGATCGAGAACATCGGCAAGATCCTGTCCCTCGTCGCCCGCAAGAACCTCCACAAGCCCTGGAACATCCTCCTCAAGGCGGCCTTCGAGTTCGGCCTGGCCCTCGTCGCCTTCCTCCTCCTTCTCCCCGTGTTCCTCGTCATCGCCGCGGCCGTCAAGCTGACCTCCCCCGGCCCGGCCTTTTTCGTCCAGGAGCGGTTCGGGCGGCGGGGGAGGACGATCGAGATCATCAAGTTCCGGACGATGCACCTCGACGCCGGCCGCCGCCTCGAGGACCATCTCAAGGCGGACCCCGCGGCCCGGGCCGAGTGGGAGACCTACAAGAAGCTCAAGACATTCGACCCCCGGGTGACCCGCGTCGGACGCTTTCTCCGCCGCCACAGCCTGGACGAGCTTCCCCAGATGGTCAACGTCATCCGGGGCGACATGAGCCTCGTCGGCCCCCGGCCTTATCTCCGGGAAGAGCTCCAGGAGCTGAAGCAGGTCAAGTCGATCCTCTTCCAGGTCAAGCCGGGGATCACCGGCCTGTGGCAGACAAGCGGCCGGTCCGACGTCCCCTTCGCCGAGCGGCTGCGGCTCGACGAGCAGTACATCCGCAACTGGTCGCTCTGGACCGACATCGTCATTCTCCTCAAGACCGTCCGGGTGACGCTTCTCGGGCGGGGGGCTTTTTGAGGTCCGGGGCGGCGCGGATGCGGATCGGGATCGACGCCCACGCCGCCGAGGCCGACGGTTCGGGCAACTGCACCTACATCCGGAACCTCGTCTCCGCCCTGACCGCGGGCGACGAGGAAAACCGGTATTTCCTTTATGTCACCGACCTCGCCCACCCCTTTTACCGCGGCTTCGAAGGCCGCCCGAACATCTTCCTCCGCCGTCTCGGAGTGAAGAGCCCCCTGGTCCGGATCCCGCTCCACTTGTCCCGGGCCACCGTCCGCGACGAGGTCGACGTCCTCCACGTCCAGTTCGTCGCCCCGCCCTTCCACCGGGGGGCCCTGGTCGTCACGATCCACGACCTCGGCTTCCTCCGCGTCCCGAAGACCTTTTCCCGGATCTTCGTCTGGAGGTCGAAGGTCCTGGTCGAGAGAGCGGCCCGGCGGGCGGCAAAAATCATCACCGGCTCCATAAGCTCGAAAGAGGACATCATCAAGACCTACGGCCTGGCCGAAGACCGGCTCGAAGTCGTCCCCTGCGGCGTCGAGGCGGCGTTCTTCGAACCGGCCGGTCCCCGGCGGGTCGAAGAGGCCGCCGCCAAATACGGCCTCCGGCGCCCCTACATCCTCTCGGTCTCGCGTCTGAACCCCCGGAAAAACCTCGCCGCCCTGGCCCGGGCCTTTTCCCGGTTCAAAGGCTTCGGGGGCCGGCCCCATTCCCTCGTCATCGCCGGAAAACGGGATTTCGAGGCCGGCAAGACGCTCGCCGCCGTCAAGGCCGCGGGCGGTCCCGACGTCGTCCTCCCCGGCTTCGTCGACGACGAGGATCTCCCCGCCCTCTACCAAGGCGCCGAGATCTTCGTCTATCCGTCCCTGTTCGAGGGGGTCGGGCTTCCCGTGCTCGAAGCCATGGCCTCCGGCCTCCCGGTCGTCACCTCCGCGACAAGCTCGCTTCCGGAGATCGCCGGGGAGGCCGCCCTGACCGTCGATCCCCTCGACGAGGAGGCGCTCGCCGCCGCCCTGGCCCGCCTGGCCGGCGACCCGGCCCTCCGCAAGGATCTGGGGGCGAAAGGCCGGGCGAGGGCGGCGAACTTCTCCTGGGAGGCGGCCGCCCGCCGGACTCTGGAAGTCTACCGGGCCGCCGCTCCCGATGAATCCCCGGTTCGCCTGAGATGATCCGCATGGCCACGCCCTCTCCCTCCGTCCTGCGTCGGATGATCGCGGGGGCCGTCTCCGCCGCGGCATTGCTCGCCGCGGCTTTTTTTCTTTTCCGAAGCCGCCCCCCGGCCTTCCCCGGATCCAACGTCATCCTCGTTTCGATCGACACGCTCCGGGCCGATCACCTCGGCGTCTACGGCCACTTCCGGAAGACTTCGCCCGAAATCGACCTTTTCTCCCGGGAATCCATTCTCTTCGAGAACTGCCAGGCCCAATCGGTCTCGACGCTCGCCTCCCACGCCTCGATCTTGACGTCGCAGCTTCTGTCCCATCACGGGGCCTATTTCACCCGCCGGCTGCGCCTCCCTTCCCATGTCCCGACGATCGCCGCCCTCCTCAAGGAGCGCGGCTACAAGACGGCTTCTTTCAACGACGGCGGTCAGATCGCCCCAGAATTCGGCCTGGACCGCGGTTTCGACCTCTACGAAAACATGGACAAAGACTTCACGATCGACAAGCTCCATTTCGAGAGGATCGTCCGCGCGGCGGAGGCCTGGCTCGAAAGCCGCGGCACGTCGAAGTTTTTTCTCTTCCTCCACACCTATGAAACTCACGCTCCTTACACTCCCCGGCCCGACATCCTGGCCGGGTTCGAGTCCGGATACGCAGGGCCCCTCCCGCCGGAGACGTCCGAGGACCTCATCGACCGGATCAACCGGGGGGAAGTCGAAATCAGCGAGGCCGACAAGGCCCATATCATCGCCACCTATGACGCCGAAATCCGGTCGATGGACGCAAGCTTCGGCGACTTCGTCGCTTCGCTCGAAGCCAAGGGCTTGCTCGACAATACGATCCTCATCTTCACCTCCGACCACGGCGAGGAATTCGGCGAGCACGAGTTGATGGCCACCCATTCCCACGCGCTATTCCGGGAGCAAGTCCATGTCCCCCTGATCGTCCGCCTTCCGGGAGGACGACTCGGCGGTCGGCGGGCGGGAGATCTCGTCCGGAGCATCGACATCGCCCCGACGGTGTTCGCTCTCCTGGGAATCGACCGGCCTCCGTCTTTCGAAGGGGCGAGCCTCGTCCCTCTGATGAGGGGCCGCCCCCTCCCGGCGCCGGTCTTCTCGATCTCCCAGCGCGACATGCTGGAAACCTACCGGAGGGATTTCTGGTCGATCACCGACGGCCGCTGGAAGCTCTACAAGGGCCTGCTCTTCGACCTCGCCGCCGACGCCGGAGAGACTCGCGACGTCTCGGCCTTCCATCCCGATATCAAGGCGCTCTACCGGCGGCGGGCCTTGCGCCTCCTGCCGCCGGAGAACTTGCGGACCGGAATCGAGCCGGTCCGGATGAGCCAAGACCTCAAAAAAAGGCTTGAAGCCTTGGGTTATCTGAAATAAGGTTCAATCCCGCCAGACGACCGTCTTGTTGCCGAGGACGGCCCGACGCCCCGCCGTGTCCTCGGCCACGACCCGGAGGCGAAGGATCCGGGTTCCGTCTCCCGCCGCCCTCGGCCGGTCGATCGTCATCCTCCAGGCCGACCGCTTGAGGCCGGGATACAGGACATAGACCCGCTCGACGTCCGGACGGGTGCCCTCGAAAAATTCCGCCTCGGCCAGAGGCGCGTCCTCCGGACCAACGGCCGCGAAGACGCGGGCGATCCCCCTGTCGGCCAGAGCCCAGCCCTCGATGACCGCCCGGCCTTCGGCCGAAAGATGATCCTCGTCGGGGACGTCGATTCTTCCGAACGGGGGACTCTCGACTTCCCGAAGAACGACCCGGCCCTCTATGAAATGAACGGGCCCGGGGGGGCTTTCCGCTCCGTCCGCCTCGATTTTTATCATCAACGACTTCGGCGACCGGAAATCTTTGCTCACCGGGAAAGAATAGATCCGGTCTCCGGCCTCGAGCCGCGCCCGGCCTAAAAACTCGGCCCCGGCCCGGACTTCGAGCCATGCTTCGACCGCCGCGGGAAAACGGGGGATGAGCCGGAACAGCAGCAGATCCCCCCGGCCAAGGGGCGCGGGAAGGCGGAGCCTCGCTACCCCTCCCCGCATGGCCCGCTTTTGCCCGTCGGGCCACCCCCACCATCGTCCCCGAAGGTCCGCGTAGGGCGCATGGCCGTACATCAAGAAAAAGCCGCGTTTGGGCAGGAACCTCTGCCGCTCCCAGGCCTCGGACCTCTTGATCAAAACCGCCGGACCAATAGCGGCCAGGCCGAAAAGGGCGATGACCATCGGCTTTCGCCAGGAAACGGCGGATTCTTTTGCCGGAAAGCGGGAATTTCTTCCGAGAACGACAAATAAAACCAACGAAGCGGCGGCCCAGAGGACGAACGTTCTCCAATCGCCGAGAAGATATCCCTGGAGGCCGGCCCAGGAGGATCGTCCGGCATAAAGACCGGTCGGATCGAAGAGGAATCCGTGGAGGAGCTTCAGCCCGGCGGAGAAGAGAACGGCATAAAGGAAGTGGAGGGCATGGCGGGACCAAGGCCGCGCCCTGGCCTTTTCCAGCGCCAGGGCCGCCCCGAAGACGAAGAACGGCAGGAAATCCAAGAAACGGCGATGGCCGAACCCGGATCCGGCCGCCCTCTGGAACCAGTTGTCGTAATAGGCGGCGTCGGCGAACCAGAAGACGAAAACCGAGGCCGTCATCGCCAGGACGAGGGCCCGGAACCGTCCGTCGCGCGGCCGCAACAGAACCGCGCCCAGGACTCCGGCCAGGAAGAGGGGATGGACGCTGAACAGGCCGTTTTCAAGATTGAAAAGATTGGACGAGAGATAGGGCAGGTTGGCGAGGCTCATCGCCCGGAAAGGCGAAGCTTCCATGAACCCGAAAGGAAGTGAGGCCCGGGCGGCGGCGGCGACGCTCGTCCGGAAGGGGCTTCCGTGAAGATAGGCGAGGGCCAGGAATTGGGGCGCGGCGCCGAGAAGGAAGGCCGAAGCCGAGGCGGCGGCGTTCGCCGTGATTTTCGCCAAGGAGAGGCTCTTTCGGTTCCGGATATGATCGACGGCCAACAGAACGCCCAGCAGGCCGAAAACGACCAGCCCGAAATTGCGTGTCGAAAAGAGCAGCCCCCCCGCCAGGCCGAAGAGGGCGGCCGATGAGGAGTTTTTCCGATCGCCATGGCGCAAGAACGCCCAACAGAGAAAAGCCGTCAGGAAAAGGGCAAAAGAGTGGGACCAACCGGCAAAGACGACGGCATAAAAAAGCCAGTTCGTCCCGCCGAGAAAAATCAGCGGAACCGCCGCGGCCGTTCCGAGGGAAAAATATCTTCCCAAAATCGCCAGGAGAAGGGTCAAGGCCAGGGCCGTGCTGAGGACGGACGCATAACCGGCATACCACTGATAATACTTCGAATACGGGTCCCGCGGAGGCCCTCCGCCCAAGCCGTCGATGGCCCTCCCGAGAAAGATTAGGGGAGTCATCAGGATCCCCGTCCCGGAATTGAAAAGGGAGAAAGCCCGCCCCGTCGAGGGGTCGAGAAAATAGTTCCCGTTCGCCACCGTCCCGGAAGCGGGCGGAGGAAGAGGATGGTCGAACTGGTTCTTCAGGTCGATGTCCCGATCCCAGACGAGGGAGACGGCATAGGAATAGTAGTGCAGGGCGTCGCTCTGGAGGCCGAGGAAGCCCCGGGCGTAAAGCGCCGACAGCACGGCTAAGATTGCGGCAAAGTAGGCCGCGAGGCGCGCCCTGGAAAGCCGGCCGCCGGTCGTCATCCCGGTTTCCGGGCGACGGCGACGAGGATGTCGCCCCTCAAAAAACGTTTCGCCTTGAGATACGCTCGCCGGCCGAATCGTTTCCCCGGGCCCAGGCCGGCGAGATGCGGCGAGGCGGGCTCGCCGGCGTGAATGAGGTCGAGATACTCGAACCCGTGGAGGCGGCCGAAAAAGGACGTCTTTTCGAGTCTTTTGTGAACCCTTTTGAATATCCGATATGCCCACCTCGATTTGTCGTGGGTGTAGTCGGGATTGAGGACGAGAAGGTTCTTGACGGCCAGGAGGCTGAATCCGGCCCTCTTCAACACCCGGCCGAGCGTTCCCGCGTCAAAATTCGCCAGGTGCTCGCCGGGCGAGAGGGCGGCCCAGCACCGGCCCAGCACCCTCCGGCTAAGGCTGCGGAAATCGGGGGTCGAGACGACGAGAACGCCTCCCGGCTTGAGGATCCGCCGAGCTTCCCGAAGTGTCCTCACGGGCTCCGGCAGATGCTCGACGAGGTCGAGCATCGTGACGAGGTCTCTTCCCGCATCGGGGATGGAGGCGTCCTCGAGGCGCGCGTTCCGGACGTCGGCCCCGACGACTCTCCGGGCGTATTCCGTCCCTCTTTTCGAGATTTCGACGCCGTCGGCTTTCCATCCGGCCTCGGAGGCGGCTTTAACGAAAAACCCCGCGCCGCACCCGACGTCGAGCAGGGTTTTGCCCGGAGCGAAAAAACGGCCGATGAGGCCGAGGAAAGGATGGTAGTGGCGACGAATGAGCTCCGGGTCGTATTCCTCCCGGCTCGCCCCCAGGTTCGCCAGATAGGCGTCGAAAAAATCCCGGCTTTCGTAGCGCTCGAGAAGAACGGCGGCGGGGAACCTCGGCTCGGCGTAGACCAGGCCGCAGTCGCGACACCGGACGAGGCCCGAGCCGAACTTCCGGGCGTAGAACCTCGACCGGCGCCCTCCGCAGACCGGGCACCCTCCGATCACGTCGGCCTCACCTCGCGAATCCGCCTCGCGGATTTCGGCATTCGAAAACGGCCTCCACTCCAGATCGGAAACCTTTCCGCTTGCGCGCTTCCCGATTTGCCTCGGCGCTGCGGAACTGCCCACCCAAGTTTTTTCCTCGGTTCTTGATCTTTGCCCTCATCACCCCTTCATCGTCTTCCCCGCGATGCTCAGACATCCTCGCGGCCCCAAGAGGGGCTTCCCTCGCAACTCGAAGCGCAACGGCGGGGTTTCCTCATCACGTTCCGGCCGTTTTCGAATGACCTGGCCCGCTCGAATCTTCATCTTGTCCTTGCGTGGCGTCCGGCCGTTTGCCGATGCCGGCGAGACGCGAGCCGAAAATGGAAAAGGACAAGAAGCGGGCGTTGTCGCGGGCGCTCCGGCGCGCGGCGAGTCCGCCCGGCCTGAGCCCGGCGAGCGAATAACCCGCCCATCTCAAGAAGAAGCCGCCGACCGAAAAAAGACGGAACAGGGCATATGCCCATGCCCCGCTCTCCTTTCGGACAAACCGGTAGACCATGTCCAGCCAAATCGTGTTGGCCCCCGGGAAGGCCTTGTTCGCGGAAGCCCCGTGATGATGGACGACCCGGGCTTTCGGATGAAAGCGGATCTCGATCCCGGCTTCGCCCATCGCCTTCCCCCAGGCGATATCCTCGCCGTAGAGAAAGAAGGTCTCGTCGAGAAGGCCGGCGCGTTCGAGGACCGCCCGCCTGAACATCAGGCACGCGCCCGAAAGCCATTCGACCCGGGCCGTTATTCCCCTCCTGGCGAACGCGGCCTGATCGAGGAAAATGCTCCTCAGGCCCGGAAAGACCTTGAACGGGAAGAAGAAATAGGCGAACCCGGTCCGGGCCGTGGGGAGAAATCCTCCGGCGCCGGCCTGAAAACGGCCGTCCGGCAGGACGAGAGCCGGCCCGACGGCCCCGACATCCGGATGGGAGTCGAGATACTCGGCGAGCCGGGCGATCGACGTCCCCTCGACGGCCACGTCGGGATTGAGGAGGAGAACGTAATCGGCGCGTCCCTCGTCCCGAATGCGCCTCAAAGCGATGTTCGCCGCGGCCGCGAAGCCCAGGTTTCGCCCCGTCCGGGAAAGCCGCATTTCCGGAAACTTCCGGCTCGCCCCATCCGCGCTTCCGTCCTCCGAGCCGTTGTCGACGACCTCGACTTCGAGCCCGAGGCCCTCCGACGATTCGAAAAGCGGGCCGAGGCATTCCCTGAGCAGCGTTCCGGTGTTGAAATTGACGATGACGACGGCGATCTTAGACATGGGCCCCGGCGACTTCGATGAACAGCCGCTCGTATTCGGAGGCGACCTCCTCCCAGTCGTATCTCTCCCGGACGATCCTCCGGGCCCGTTCCCGGAAGGCCCGGCCTTCCTCCTCATGGGCCAAAACCCACCGCATCTTCTCCCTCAGATCATCCGCGTCCTTGCGGAAATAGAGGGCCGCCTCGGCGCAGACCTCCCGGTTGAAGGGGACGTCGCGGGCGATGACGATCGCCCCCGCCCCCATCGCCTGAAGCAGTCCCGGGTTCGTCCCCCCGACCTCGTTGCCGTGGATGTAGGCGCGGGCATGGCAGAGAAGCTCCCGCAGGACGTCGGGCTCGTAACAAAAACCGGGGAAAAGGATCCGGCTGTCTCCCGTCGACTTCATCTCCTCGGCATACTTCGTCCGGTATCTCGCCCCCCCGACGAGGACGAACCGCTTTTCGGTTTCGAGTTTTTCGAACGCCCGCACGGCCAGGAGCTGGTTGTTCTCCGGCTCGAACCTGGCGATCTGGAGAAAATATCCGCCCGGCTCGAGGCCGAACCGGCCGAGGAGCGAGGGATCGCGGCTCTCGACGATGGGCGCTCCGTAGCTGATATATCGCGTCTCCCGGCCGTAAGCTTGACGATAATGCCGGACGATCTCCCGGGAATCGCTGATCAAGACGATCGGAAGGCGGGCGGCCATCCGTTCCATGAGCCGATAATACCGTCTCCCCGGGCCGCTCCACTTGTCCCGCATCCATTCCAGGCCGTCGGTATGGAGGATGATTTTTCGGCCCGCCGCCGCCGGAAGAGCGACCAGCGGACTGTTGGCCGAGTTAAAGACAAGGAGGGCGTCCATCCCCTCCTTGGCGGCATGAAGGAGAGAAAGGCCGGTGTGGGAGAGCGTTTCGAGGGACCGGACCGGGAGGGCGGGAAGATGGACGA